>CALMOL010000051.1:5107-5381 GCA_937871685.1 uncultured Verrucomicrobiota bacterium | reverse complement strand
CCAATGGCGCGCGCCCCGCTCCGCGCCAGTCCGTTTGACTCACTCCACATTCTCGCGGCCCGTGGCCGGCCCACGCCGCGAATCCCCTTGAGCCGCCGCTCCCTCAACCCGTATGCTCGCGCCCCTTCCATGATCGCTCCCGACCCAGCCGCCTC
Organism: uncultured Verrucomicrobiota bacterium; assembly: GCA_937871685.1. Taxonomy (GTDB): domain Bacteria; phylum Verrucomicrobiota; class Verrucomicrobiia; order Chthoniobacterales; family SZAS-18; genus SZAS-18. The sequence goes on along the minus strand of CALMOL010000051.1, from coordinate 5,226 downwards.
CCCCAACGGCGCGGCTGCCGCCGCGCCGTCGGGCGATGCGCCCGCCCCGACCCGGACCACGCGCGTCCCAGACCTCTCGCGCCTCGCCGCCGGGCCGGACGCGGACTTCGACCGCCTCG
>CALMOL010000051.1:0-5097 GCA_937871685.1 uncultured Verrucomicrobiota bacterium | reverse complement strand
ATCCAGGCCCTGGCCGGCCGCGAGCACGGCGAGATCCCCTGCGACCGCGCGCTGATCGAGCCCGCGCTCGGCCTGCGCGGCGACGAGGTGGCCTGGATCGAGGATGCCTCGCGCGATCCCCGCCTCGCGCAGCATCCGGGCGTGACCGGCGAGCCGGGCTTGCGCTTCCTGGCCGCGGCCCCGCTGCCCGCACCCAACGGACGCGCCTTCGGCGCGCTCTGCCTCTTCGACACCAAGCCGCGCCCCCGCAGCGAGGCCGTGGCCCGCTGGCTGCGCGACTTCGCCGCCGCGGCGGCCGCGCTGGCCCTCGCGCGCTTCGCCGCGCTGCCGCGCCGCGAGGTGCCCGAGTCGCTGGCTGACTCTTGGGCCGACCCGCTCGCCGGCTTCTCCCAGGAGGTGCTGGCCGTGATCGCCGAGGACACGGTGCTCCGCTATCTTTCTGGCCCCATCGAGGCGCTGCTCGGCCGCGCCCAGGTGGACTTGATCGGGCTCGCCGGCATCAAGCTGGTGCATCCCGACGAGCGCGAGATGGCGCTCCAGGAGATCGCCGCCATGTCCGCCAACCCGGCCGCGCCGCGCCGCGCCGAGTTGCGCCTGCGTCACGGCGACGGCTCCTGGCGGCAACTCGAGGTCGTCGGTCAGAACTTTCCCAACCATCCCCAGCTGCGCGGCATCTACCTGCGGATGCGCGACGTGTCCGAGCGCCACCAGTTCCTGCGGCGCATCGAGCATTCCGAGTCGCGCTACCGCCAGCTCTTCGACAACAACCCGCTGCCCGTCTGGGTTTATGACTGGGACCACCCGCGGATGCTCGCCGTCAACGACGCCGCGCTGGAGAAGTATGGATACAACCGCGAGGAGTTCCTCGCGCTCCCGCTGGAGGCCATCCGCCCGCCCGAGGACATCCCCATCCTCCACGCCTACTTGGCCCGGCGCGAGCAGGGCCCGGTGCGCGCCGTGTGGCGCCGGCGCCGGAAGGACGGCGCCGTGTTCGTCGTGGAAGCCGTCTCGCGCTCGCTCGATTTCGACGGCCGGCGGGCGCGCATGGTCGTCGAGCAGGACGTGACCGAGCGTCTCCATGCCTTGCAGTCCCTCGAGCAGCGCAATCGCTACATGGCGGCGCAGGTCGAGATCCTCGTCGAGCTGCTCAAGCCGCGCCCCCTGCCGGATTGCATCCGCGCCGGGCTGGCCGTGCTTGGGCGCGTCACCGAGTCCGCGCGCGCGGGCTGGTTCGTCAACGTGCGCGACCCGCGCACCGGCCGCCTCCAGGCGGCGCCGGCGGGCGAGTGGTGCGCGCCGGGCATCTTCGCCAAAAGCGAGGTCTTCCCCCACGAGCGCATCGCGTGGGATGCCTGCTCTCCCGAATGGGGCGAGCGGCTGCGCCGCGGTGAGCTGCTGGCCCTGCTCGTGGACGAGCTGCCCGAGCCGGAGCACTCGCTCTTCGCGGCCGGCGGCGTGCGCTCGGCGCTGCTCGCCCCCGTGCTCGTGCGCGGCGAGTTCGCCGGCTTCCTCGGCCTGGACGACTGCGCGGCGCCACGCGAATGGAGCCGTGCTGAGACCGACTTGCTCCAATCTGCCGCTGCCGGCGTGGCGCTCGCGCTGGAGGCCGAGAGCGTGTCCGAGTCGCTGGAGGAGGAGAAAGACCGCTTCGCCGTCACGCTCGCGTCCATCGCCGATGGCGTGGTGACCACCGACGCCTCGGGGCGCATCTCCTTCGCCAACCGCGTGGCCGAGCACCTCCTCGGCCTGCCGCAGGCCGAGTTGCAAGGGCAAGACCTCGCACGCTTCTTCCAAAGCGCCGCCGTGCCCGCCGGCACGCCGCGGGCCGACTCCGTGGGCCGTGTGCTCACGAGCGGCGAGGTGGTCATCCGCCCCGGCGGCGCGTGGGCGCTGCGGCGCGACGACACGCGCGTGTCCGTGGCCATGAGCACCGCGCCGATCCGCAACCGTGCCGGCAAGATCATCGGCGCCGTGCGCGTGTTCCGCGACGTGACCAACGACCAGCGCATGGCCGCCGAGCTGGCCAAGGCATCCAAGCTCGAGTCGCTCGGCCTGCTCGCCGGCGGCATCGCGCACGACTTCAACAACATTCTCACCGCCGTGCTGGGCAACATCTCGCTGGCCAAGATGTTCCTGGCCTCGCAGGCCGAGCGCGCCCAGACCCGCCTCGACGAGGCCGAGCGCGCCTCCTATCGCGCGCGCGACCTCACCGCGCAGTTGCTCACCTTCGCGCGCGGCGGCGCGCCCATCAAGCAGCTCGCCCGCCTGCCCGACCTCATCCGCGAGTCCACGGAGTTCGCCCTGCACGGCTCCTCGGTGCAAGTGCGCTTCACGCTTCCGGACGACCTCCCCGCCATCGAGGTGGACCCGGTGCAGCTTTCGCAGGTCATCAATAACCTCGTCATCAACGCCGTGCAGGCCCAGCCGGACGGCGGCCTGCTCGACGTGTGGGCGCAGGCGCGCGACCTCGAGGAGGGCCATCCCACCGGCCTGCCGGCCGGCCGCTACGTGAAGATCTGTGTGGAAGACGCCGGCAAGGGCATTCCAGCGGAGAACTTCGCCAAAATCTTCGACCCCTTTTTCACCACGAAGGAGCGTGGCAGCGGCCTCGGGCTGGCCACCACGTATTCCATCGTCAAGAACCACGGCGGCTCGATCAACTTCGACTCCATCGTGGGCCACGGCACGATCTTCCGGGTGTATTTGCCCGTGTCCGCCGAGCCAGCCGCGTCCGCTGCCATGGGCCTGGGGGCCGAGCCTGCCCGGGACGACCGCGTGGCCCTGCCCGACGCGCCGCCTCCCACGCCCGGCAGCGCCGGCCGCGTGCTGGTGATGGATGACGAGGAGGACATCCGCTCCCTAGCCAGCGGGATGCTTGAGCAGCTCGGCTACGAGTGCGTGGCCGCCGCGGACGGCGTGGCGGCAGTGGAGGAGTTCGAGCGCGCCCGGGTGGAGAACCGGCCTTTTGATGCCTTGATCCTCGACCTGACCGTGCCCGGCGGCTTCGGCGGCCTGGAGGTGCTCAACCACCTGCGCCTGCTGGACCCCGAGGTGAGCGCCGTGGTTTCCTCCGGCTACGCCAACGCGCCGATCATGGCCGACTACGCCCGCCACGGCTTTCGCGACATCCTGGCCAAGCCCTACCGTCTGGCTGATCTCGCCACCGTGCTGGAGCGGGTGGTGCGCCGCGCCGCGCCGCGCTCCCCGGCCGCGTGAGACCCGGGGCCTGCGCGCCGTGAGGCTTCCTTATTGAGGATCATGGAAGCAAACGCTAGCGCGTTTTCGCCCCGAGTGGTCGCGTCGGGCGGTGGCGGCACGGACTTGGAAGCCGTGCGCCCCGTCGGGTCGCACGGCCTCCCCTCCAGGAAGCAGCCACGCCTTTCCTCCCAGCTTCGCTTGCCCCCTTCGTGGCGCTGGCTGGCGCTCCGGTGCCGAGCGGCTCTCGCCTGCCAAAGGCGCGCTCGCATCCAGGGTCGGCCGTCCCTCCCCCCCCGAGGCCCGCGCCGCGTGACCTGAGTGCAGCGCCCTTTGGTCCAAGGCCTTCCCCAAGTCGGCCAGGGCCACGCGACTTTCCTCCGCGGCCAGCCAGCCTTCCTTCTCGCTCAGAGCGACGCCCGCCACGGCCAGCGCCCGCCCGTCCGCGGTCAGACCACTTTCATCCAAGCCCAGGGCGCCGTCATCCCAGCTCGCACGCGCTTCGTCCAAGCTCAGGGGGGCGGTGGTCGTCCGTTGGAAGGCCCTGGGTTTGCACCCGGACCGGAGTCGTCCGGCGCAGGATCGAGGCCCTGGGAACTCCAAGCAAAGCGGTGGGAGCTTGGGAGCAGACCGCCCGGCGCGAGGCCGGGAAGCCTTTGGCGGTGGACCGAGCCGGTCTGGCCTTGGAGGGCTTGGCTCGGAACGCGGCAAGGGGGCGCTCCGGCCTCAGCGGACTTCCCGCTGGCCTTGCCCGGCAGGCATCTGGCCGTGGCCGAAGGCGCGCTGAACTCGGCGCGCTTCGGCCCGGCCTCGGACCGAAGGGGCCTGAACGCGCAGCAAGCGGCGCTGGGCTCGCAGGAAGGGGGCTGACCCCGAGGCGCAGCCGGTGGAGCGCCGTGGAGCCAGGGCCGCCGGTGGCCCTCGGCCAGGCAGGCGCGAGGCATCCCCACGCGCCGCTGGCTGGCCTTGGCTAAGTGACTACGCAAAAGCAACGTGGTGAGAGCAGCCGGCGGCATCAGGCGCTGGCCGAGCAATTGCTTGGCCTGGCTCTCTCCGAGACGCTGACTGAGCGCACCACCACGCCCATCAACAGGTGGTTTTAGTCTTCGACCACAGCGTCGGCTTCGATCTCGACGAGGAGGGCTGGGTCGATGAGAGCTTTGACTTCGACCATGGTGGAGGCGGGGCGGATGTCGGCGAAGGCTTCGCCGTGGGCGCGGCCGATGGCCTCCCACTGGCTGATATCGGTGACGAAGAGGCGGGTGCGGACGACATCGCGCATCGATGCGCCGGCGGTGCGGAGGGCGCGGGCGATTTTGGCGAGGGCGTAGCGGGTTTGGGCGGCGGCGTCACCGGGGTGCTGGGCGGCACCGGTTTCGTCGGAGGCGGTGGTGCCGGCGACGAAGATCAGGTTGCCGGCGCGCACGGCGCGGGAGTAGCCGACGATGGATTCCCACGGGGAGCCGGAAGGGATGCGCTGGCGGTCGCCGGCAAGGAAGCCGCGGACATGGAGGCCGTGCGCGGCGAGGCGCTGGGCGAGGGTTTCCATGGGCAGGCCCATGACGTTGGTCCAGGAGCCGGCGACGCGGGCGATGATCTTGTCGCCGTGCTCTTGGGCGCCGTAGGCGCCGGCTTTGTCGAGGGGATCGACGAGGGCGAAATAGGCATCGATCTGGCGTGCATCGAGGCGGCGAAAGGTGACGGCGCTACGCTCGGCGAAGAGTTCTTCGCGGCCGCCGCGGATGAGGCAGACGGCGGTATAGACTTGGTGCGTGCGCCCTTGGAGGCGGGCCAGCATCGAGCGGGCTTCGGCGAGGTCGCGCGGCTTGCCGAAGACGACGCCGTCGAGGGTGACGAGGGTGTCGGCGCCGAGCACGAGAGCATCGGCGGGGATGCCGGGGG
>CALMOL010000050.1 GCA_937871685.1 uncultured Verrucomicrobiota bacterium | reverse complement strand
GTTTCCTTTTTTGGCTCGCTCATGAGGCGGGAGGGACAGCAGGGAGGAGGGCGGCCAAGTGGCTGGTGCGGCGCGCAGAGTAATCGCCGGCAGCCCCCCGCTGTCAACGCTTTCCACGGCATCACCGCAAGAAGCCGATGGCCCTCTCCGCAAGCAAGATCGAGACGCCAGAATACCCTGGCGAAAAGGCGCTTGGCCCCTCCCCAAACCCCGCGCCTTGGCGAATCAAACCACGCGCGCCACGAGATCGTAACCTTGCGCGCCGGTGACCTCGACCTCGATGAATTCCCCCGTTGTGGCGGGACGATCGAGGATCACGCGCGCGTCCACCTCGGGCGCGTCGGCCTCGGAGCGCGCGGCGAGCGGAGATTCCACCAGCACGCGCAGGCGTCGGCCAACCTGGGCGTCGCCCAGCTCGCGCGCGATGCGCTGCTGGAGCTCCATCGCGCGGCGGAATCGGGCTCGCTTGGTGCGGGCGTGGAGGTGGCCTTCCATCTTTGCGGCGCGCGAGCCCTCCTCGCGGGAGTAGGTGAACACGCCGAGGCGTTCGAAACGCATGCGCTCGATGAAGTCGAGGAGCGTGGCGAAGTGCTCCTCGGTCTCGCCGGGGAAGCCCACGATGAAAGTGGTGCGCAGGGCGATCCCAGGCACGCCAGCGCGCAAGCGAAGGAGCACGTCTTCGATGTGTGCTCCGCTTGTCTCGCGGCGCATCATGAGAAGCATCTCGTCGTGGATGTGCTGGAGCGGCATGTCCACGTAGCGCGCTACCTTCGGGTTGCGCGCGATGGCGGCGATGAGCTCGTCGCTCCAGTGCGCGGGATGCGTGTAGAGAAGGCGGATCCAAAATTCGCCCTCGACAGCCTGGAGCGCATCCAGCAGCGCGGCGAGCGTTGGCCCTCGCGAGGAATCCACCGGCTGGCGCGGCCCGGCCTTCTGCTCCCAGAGGTCCATCCCGAAATAGGTGGTGTCCTGCGAGATGAGGCAGATTTCCCTCACGCCGGCGGCGACGAGGCCCTCGACCTCGCGCACGACGCTCCCGATGGTGCGCGAGCGGTGCCGGCCGCGCATCTGGGGGATCACGCAGAAGGAGCAGGGGTGGTTGCAACCCTCGGCGATCTTGACGTAGGCCGTGTGCGCCGGCGTGAGGCGAAAGCGCGGCGTGTCGTAATCGGGGATGTAGCGCGGCTGGCGCGTGACGACGTTGAGCGGCGACCATGCGTCGTCGGCCGGCCCGGCCTCGGCGGCCGGCAGCGGCGCGGGGCGACCAAGCACACGGCCCAAGATGCCACCGGCATCGGCGACCTGGTCGAGGCCCATGAAGGCATCCACCTCGGGCATTTCCTTGGCGAGTTCCGCGGAGAAGCGCTGCGCCATGCATCCGGCGACCACGAGCTTTTGGCCGGTGCGACGGCGCAGGCCGCGATCGCGGTGGGCCTCCAGCACCGCGCCGATGGACTCCTCCTTGGCGGAATCAATGAACGCGCAGGTGTTGACGATCAGCACGTCCGCCTCGTCGGCGTCGGAAGTGATCTCCAGGCCCTCGGCGCGAGCGGAGCCGAGCATGATCTCGGCGTCCACGAGGTTCTTGGCGCACCCCAGCGAGATCATGCCGACTTTTTTACGGACAATGGGAGCGGCGGCAGTCGGCATGGCAAAAACGGGCGCGAACGGTAGCCGGACCGGGCGGATGCGCCAGCTTTGCGCGCGGGCGGGACTGTCAACGCGGTGCCGCGAGGTCTTTAGGGAGTGCGGGGGCTTGTTCCCGCCCTCGACACGCTCACAAGAAGAAACGGCGGGGCCGAACCCGGAGCCGAGTTCACGGCCCGCGGCGCTGCCGTGTGAAAAGCGGGAGCAAGCTCCCGCACTCCATAAAGACCTGCTGAATCATTCCGCCCAATAATCGGGGCGCACTTGGTGCGGAGCGCGGGAAAGCGGGTTCAGCGAGCCAGGCGTGGTGCCCTGGACGCGTGGGCGCGGGGTCGGCGCAGCCGGGGTGGACAACCTGTCCATCATCGGCGGCGTCATCGCAGGCGCGCCGGCTAGAGTCTCCGCGGAGCCCGGCCGCCGCGCGGCGGCCTGAAGCGCCCCAGGGACGACCGAGCGACCCGCCTCATCTGAGGAGGCAAGCGCGGCGGAAGGGAGCGGACGGCCTTCCTGACGGGCAGCGAGGGTGTCGAGGTCCCCGCCGAGGCGCTGGTAATTGAGGTAAACCACGTATCCGAAAAGCACCATCGCCAGCGCTGCGAGCGCCACCAACGCCCCCACCGTGCGGCGGCGGCCCGGCGAGCGCGGCTCGGAGGTCAGGCCGCGCACGTTCGAGGACCGCGAGCCGCGGCGGCGCTTGGGCGACGCGTCGGCGAGGGCTTCGCCGGAGAGATACTGGTAGTCGTCCACCCCGGCGGTGGAGCCCGCCTCCAAGTCCCGGAGGTGCGGCGTAACGTCCACGCCAAGCAATTCACCGTAGAGCGTCACGAAGCCCCGCGCGTAAGTGAGGCTGGGGCAGTTCGAGAGGATGTCGCGCTCGATCTCGGCGAGGCGGACCGCGCGAATCCGGGTGGCGCGGGCGGCTTCATCAAGCGAAAGGCCGCGCGCGAGACGGGCGGCGCGGAGCTTTTGGCCGAGGGTAGGCGGCATGGAAATTCGAGGCAGGAGGGCGTGAACGAGGCGGAATGGGGATGCTCCGACGCCAAAACGCAAGCAAGAAGATCGCTTCTGGCGCGGAATCTGTCTGCGTGCCTAGCAGACCCTGTGCCGGGCTGGGCGGGGAAAGGGATTCAAGCTTCAAGCGACAAGCTCCAAGGAAGGCCGGGAAGGGCAAAGGCTGAAGGACACCTTTGAGCCTGCCTTCCTCTCTTCCATCCCATTTCATCCCTTCCTTGAAGCTTGATGCTTGGAGTGTGAAGTTTTTTCCTACTCCAAGTCGTCGTCGAGGTTGAACAGGATTTCCCGCCCCCTCGCGCCGTTTTCGGGGCCGACCAAGCCGCGGCGCTCCATGATGTCCACCACGCGGGCGGCGCGGGTGTAGCCAAGCTTCAGGCGGCGCTGGAACATGGACGTGCTTGCCTTGCGCTCCAGGCGCATGATCTCGATGCACTTGTCCACCAACTCCTCGTCCTCCTCGCTCACGTCCTCCTCGGACAGTTCGTCGCCGGCGAGCTTCTCCTGCATGGCGGCTTCGAAGCGAGGCTTGCCCTGGCCGGCGCAGAACTTTACCAGCCGCTGGATTTCCTCGTCGGTGACGAGCACGCCCTGCGCGCGCGTTTGGCGAGAGGTGCCCGGCGGCACGTAGAGCATGTCGCCCTGGCCCAGGAGGCGCTCGGCGCCGTTCTCGTCGAGGATCACGCGCGAATCGATTTTGGAGGCCACCTGGAAGGCGATGCGGCTCGGGATGTTCGCCTTGATGATGCCGGTGACCACATCGGCGCGCGGCGTCTGCGTCGCCACGATCATGTGGATGCCGGCGGCGCGGGCCTTCTGCGTGATGCGCGCGATGGCGCCCTCGACCTCGGCCGGCGCGGTCTGCATGAGATCGGCCAGCTCGTCCACGATCACCACGATGTAGGGCATCTCCTCGGGCACGGTCAGCTCGTCGTCGCGCACGTTGCGCTGGGGGCGCGGCGGCTCGGGGACGGGCCGGTCGCCGTCGAAGATGGCCTCCAGGCGCGTGGTCTGCGGCTTGGGCGGTTGCTCGTTCGGGTCGAAGGGCGGCGGGGCATCCTCGATGGAGACGGCCATCTTCACGTAGTGCCGTTGCGAGGTCATCGGCGACGCTGGGGCGCTGGCACCGGCGGGGACTTCCTCCAGCGGCACGGCCTCGGTGCGCGCGGCGGCGAGCGCGAGGGGTTTCGGCGCGGGCGCAATGGATGCGCGCTCGGGCCGCGGGCGGCCGTTGAAGCCGGTGATGTTCCGAACGCCGACCTGGGCGAAAATCTTGTAGCGCTTTTCCATCTCGTTGACCACGAGCGAGAGGGCGATGAGCACCTTCTTGGGATCCGTGACCACGGGCACCATGAGGTGCGGCAAATCATTATAGATCTGCATCTCGACGACCTTCGGGTCGATCATGATGAACCGCATTTCCGTCGGCTTGAACTTGTAGAGCATCGACGCGATGACCGAGTTGATGCACACGCTCTTGCCGGAGCCAGTGGTGCCCGCGACGAGCAAGTGGGGCATCGCGGCGAGGTCGGCGATGATGGTCTTGCCGTAAACGTCCTTGCCCAGCGCGATGGGAATCTTCGCGGTGGAGGCGTGCCAGTCCTCGCTCTCCAGCAGCTCCCGGAGGGCGACCTTGACCTTGCGCGAGTTGGCGATCTCGATGCCCACGGTGTCCTTGCCGGGAATCGGCGCGAGGATGTTGATGCGCTCGGCGCGGGTGGCGCGGGCGATGTCGCGCTCCAGCGCCACGATCTTGTCCACGCGGACGCCCTTGGCGGGATACACCTCGTAGCGCGTGATGGTCGGGCCGCGCGTGATGTCTCCCGCCGAGACCTTGATCCCGAAATGATCGAGGCACTCGATCACCTGTGTCTGAATGCGCCGCAGTTCCTCGGGATCGATGGTCGGGCGCGCCTGGGCGTCGAGGGCGTCGAGCAAGTCTGCCGAGGGCGTCTCGTAATTCGCGTAGCGCGCGTCGGCGGCCATGACCGGCAAGCCACCGTCGGCGCCCGCCTCGCGCCGGCTCCCGCGGCGAACCTCGGCGAGCGATGGCTTCGGCGCGCGTGGCGCGGCGGCCACGGGCTGATTCGAGTCGAAGATGCGCGGGGCGGGGCGATCAGAGAATTCCTCGAAGGCTTCCTCCTCCGGCGCGGGAGCGTCCGCGGCGGCATCGCCGGTAGCCCCACCTTGCCGGCGCGCCTGCTTTTCCAGGCGCCGCTGCTCGCGCTCGATGCGCAGGCGATCCAGCTCCATGCGGTCGGCAGACTCGGCCGCCTCCTCCGCGGCGAGCCGCTTCGCCTCGCGGCGCTCGCGGAGCCACTTGAGGGTGTCGCGCGCCACTCGCACCGGATGGAAGCCCAGCATCAGCACGGTGGCGCTCGCGTAGGCCGCGGCGAAAAACATCATCGAGCCGACCGCGCCGAGGAGGCGGTCCCGCACGAGCCATTCCCCGAGCCACTGCCCGATGAATCCACCCGCGCCGACGTTGTTGAATTGCGCCGCCCAGTCCCGCAGGAAGAGACCCTGGAGCTGGAGCAGGCAAGCCCCGGAGACCACCGCCGCCGCCATCCAGCCGAGACGCGAGAGCGGCAGGGCTAGGTTCGCCGTGACGGCCCGCGCCGCGCCGAAGAGCATCAGGAGGCCGGCGACCAAGTAGGACGCAGCGCCGAGGATCACGTAGCTCGTTCCCGCCAGGATCGCGCCCACCGGGCCGATGAAGTTATGCGAAACGCGATTCGGGGCGGACGACTGGTTGAGCCAGCGCACCCAGGCCGGCACGTCATCCGGCGTGTAGGAAACCAGCGCCAGGAACAGAATCAGGCCGACGCAGAAAAGGACCGTCGCCGTGGCCGCGCCGAGCGGGTTCGGCTCGGATGGCAAAGATCGTTCGGTGGCACGGCCCATGGGCGGGAGAGTGTTCCGCGCTTCGCTGACAGTGCCAAGTGCCAAGTGTAAGAACGAAGGGGAAAACTCGAAGGGAGGGAAACTCGAAGCTCGAAGTTCGAAACTCGAAACAAGGCCCGAAAGGACAAAGGGCCGAAAGCGAGAAGGCGAGCCCGCGGAGCTTTCGGCGCTTGCCGTTTCTTTCGGCGCTTGTTTCGAGTTTCGAACTTCGAGC
>CALMOL010000049.1:2176-12391 GCA_937871685.1 uncultured Verrucomicrobiota bacterium | reverse complement strand
GGGGAAGGAAGCCGGGGACGCGGGGGTCGAGGCCGGCGAGGTATTTGGCGAGGTTGGTGATGCCGACGCCGGCAGCATTGCCGTTGGGGCCGTTCTGGCCGGAGGGGTCGTTGGGGTTGAGGCCGTAGAGCTGTTCCCACCAGTCGGGCAGGCCGTCATTATCAGCGTCGAGGGAAAGGGTGGGGCCGGTCTCGAAGCCGAGGCGGACGACGAAGCTCGCGCTGCCTTGGATCTCGACCTGCTGGGTTTGGGCTTGGTTGCGCATCGGCACGGCGGCGATGGTGGTGGCGCCGTCGCGGTCGGTGGCGCTCGCGCTGTAGGTGGCGCCGGAAACGAGGCGCACGTAGGCGCGCACGGCGGCGTTGGGGTTGGCGCTATTGTTCAGCAGGGAGACGGTGTTGCCGGTGGCAGTGAGGTCACCGAGACCCGCTTGGCCGCGGCGGAGGAGGTCGAGGAGATTAGGCGACAGGCCAAAGCGCACGAAGAGCGAGGTGGCGCCCGTGCCGAGCTGGTAGGCGGCGGCGAGGGAATTGGCGCGCGCGTCGAGGGTGATCGTCTTCGTGACCTTGCCGTCGGCGCTGGCGAAGACCCAGCCGGCGCCGCCTCCGGGCGCGGGCGTGGCGGTGTAGGGGACGTTGGCGTAGGTCTGCGCGGCGGGCTGGAGATACCAGTCCTTGAAACCGCTGGTGCGGTAGGCGCTGACGCTGCCGTTCGTCACGTTCGGGAAGCCCTCGTCCTCGGTCTCGCCGCCGGGGTAGGAGACGAAGTTGCCGACGGTCTGGAAGACTTCGCCGGTGGAAAGGTTGCGCACCCACGCGCCGACGAGGCGGCCGCCCTGGCGCTCGAAGAGGGCGAAGAGGCGGTCGTTGTAGAGGAGGAACTCGGGCTCGCCGTCGAGGTCCACGTCGGCGGTCTCGGCCACGGCGGTGGACGTGTAGGAGCCGGACTGGGCGGCGACGGCCCAGTCGTTCACGCGCTTATAGACGGCGGCGAAGCGCGTTTGGGACTGCGCGGCCTTCGCGAAAGGCGCAAGCGCCTGGTAGGTGATGTCCGGGTAGATGTAGGCGCCGGTGGAGAACTTGGATAGGTCGTTGTTCGTCTGGTTGTGGAACGCGGTGGTGAACAGCGACGCGCCGTAGGTGAGCCGCGCGAGGTCGCGCAGGCCGGAGAGCTGCGGCGCGCTGCTCATGCCCTGGATGGCGGCCCAGGCGGCGTTCGTGACCGTCTGCGCGCTGCCGAAGCCGAGCAGGCCGTAAGGCTGCGGCACGGAGCCAGCGCCGGTGCGGATGGAGAATTGCTTGCTGCTCAGGGATTCCTCGAAATTGGTCTGGCCGAAATACCAGTTGTCGTAGTTCTCCTGCGTGGCGTGGTCCACGTAGTCGCGCGCGACCTTGGGCAGGGCGGCGTTCGTGCCGCGCTCGACGACGCCCCACGGGTCGCCCTGGCCGTCGGCGGGGGTGGAGAGATCGACCGAGCCGGAGGCGATCTGCTCGGGGGTGACCATCTGGACCCACGCGCGGGAGGCCATCCAGCGGATGGATTTGTCGTAGGCGTCGGCGAAGGCCTTGTTGCCGAAGTCGTCCCAATTCGAGAGGAGGACGACGACCTGGTCGGCCTGGCCGGAGCGGGCCTTGCGGGAGAAGAGCTGGCGGAGCTGGATGGAGAGGCCGCCGTCGTCGTTCTGGCCGAGGAGGTTCGTGGTGCCGTCGTTGTTGATCACGAAGCAGGTGATCCCGTTCACGCGGTTGAGGCGGTAGCCGTTGTTACCGACGGATTCCTGGCGGCCGAACCACTTGAAGAGGTGGCGATTCTGCGTGGCGAAGGTGTGGGTGAAGCCGAGGTCAGCGATCTTGTCGAGCGTGTCGGGATCGAGCACGCCCTCGGAGGCCCAGAAGGTGCGCGGGCTCGGCGGCGCGCCGTAGATCGAGGCGAGCATCTGCGCGGCGAGCGAAACGTTGTCGCGGTTGAACTCCTTGGTGAAGTAACCGAGCGGATGGTCGGCGAAGGTGGTGCCGAGGATTTCCGCCAAGCCCGCGGAACGGAGGGAGGCGACGCGCGCATTGAAGGCGGGGCCGTCGAGGTAGGGCAGGCCGGCGGCGGGATCGACGCGCGCCCACTGGATGGCGGAGGCGAGCGCGGGCGTGACGTGGAGCGCGAACGGCACGCCGTAGGCCTGGTGCACGTCGAGCGCGCGGTAGTAGCCGGCGCCGGCGCCGTTGTTCAGCAGGGCGTGGATTTCGGAGCCGGGCTGCACGGCGTGGTTGCCGGCGATGAGGGAGATGACCTTCACGCGGCGGCCGTTGTCGTTCGAGCCGGACAGGGAGAACCACGCGCGGAGCACGGAGTTTTGGCCGCGGATGTTTTGCTGGTCGAGGTAGTAGTCGGACGCGATGTAGTCGTCGTAGATGCTGTCGCGGATGTCGGAGCGGCCGCCGATGTTGCCGGGGCCGACGGGCGAGTTCTCGGTGCCCTTCTTCGTCGTGAAGACTTGGAACTTGAGGTCGCGCGCGTTGAGGCCGTTCCAGCCGGCGTCGAGCAGGGCTTGGCGCGAAATGGAGAACTCCACGGCGTCGAGGTCCGAGTTGTAGTTGGATTTCAGGAAGCCGTTGGGCGTGTTCTGGTCGCGCGACACCACGCCGAACTGCGAGAGATCCTGGTTGAAGGTGGTGGAGTTCGAGGTGGGATTGGTGTCCACGAGGACGCGGCCGTTGTTGCGGCCGTAGCAGGCGACCACGGCCTGCCAGCGCATGTCGGTCACGGTGTCCACGTCGTCGGGCAGGGCGCGCTCGCCGACGCCGGCCTGGCCGGCGTTGATGACGACGTAGATGTTCAGCGCGGTGTCCTCGGCGTAGGCCTTGAGGTCGTGCATGTCCACGCGGAAGGCGAAGGTGCCGTCGCCGCCCTGCGCGGGCGCGCCGCCGTCGTGGGCGTAGAAGGCCACGAGGTCGCGCGACGAGTCGAAGCCGTCGTAGGCGTGATACACGTCGGAGCCCTGGTTGTTCGGGCCGTCGCCGTCGTATTCGTCGAGCACCACGAGATCCTTGATCGTCCAGTCGGTGAACTCCTTCGCGTTGACCACGGCGCCGACGGTGACCGGCGGCGTTTGCGGGCCGATGACGATGGAGCCGGCAGGCGGAGCGGCACCGGTGTTGGCGACCTGGGGGTCGGTGCCGTTCAGGTATTCGGCGAGGTTCGTAAATCCGTCGCCATCAGGATCGCCCATCGCGCCGTTGTTGGGATTCGTGGGCTTGCCGGTGCGGAGGGACTTCTGGCCGGCGACGCCGGAATCGAGCGGGTCGAGGCCGTGCGCGGTTTCCCAGCCGTCGGGCAGGCCATCGCCGTCGGTGTCGGCGTCGCGCGGGTCGGTCTCGAGCCAGACCACGTCGATGGTGTGGCCGTTGGCGGGGTTGATGCGCGGGAAGCCGGTGCCGGCGGCGGAGAGCTTGCGCCGGTCGAGGCGCTTGAACTGGTAGAAGCGCGCCGGCGTCACCGTGGTGTCGGTGAAGGAGTAGCAGTAGTCGGTGTATTTGCCGAAGCCGAGCGCGTTCGAGTCGTCGTTGAGCACGCCGAGCACGACGAAGTTGCCGTTCGCGTCCACGGCGCTGCGATCAATGATCGCGAGGTCCACCACGCCGTTGTGGTTGGCGTCCTCGGTGCCATCGGGGATGCCGTCGCCGTCGGTGTCGGGGTTGTTGGGGTCCGTCTCCATGAACAGCGCGCCGGCGGGCAGCTTGGTGCGGTCCACGATGGACGTGTTGTAGATGGTCGGCGGGTGCCGGATGATCCCGGTGATATTTCCGCTCGCGTCGGTGGAAACGATGTCCACGCGGCCGTTGCGGTTGGCGTCCTCGACGCCGTCAGGGAGGCCGTCGTCATCCGTGTCGGCCTTGTCGGCGCGGGTCATGGAGCCGGCGATGAGGTCGGTGCGCGGCCGGTTGAGGTCGAAGGGCCACGGATCGAAGAGCTCATATCCAGGAGGGCGCGCGGCGTTGTCCGTGGTGTTGAAGATCGGCGGGTCCTCGTCGGGAATGAAGTTGGGCGTGCCGTCGCCGTTCGTGTCGGTCGTGGGATTCGTGGCGGCGCCGGGGGTGACCCAGCCGGACTCGAGGCCGTCGGGCAGGCCGTCGCCGTCCGTGTCGGGCGAGATCGGGTTGGTCTTGCCGGAGATGACGTAGAGGTGCACGTCGCCGTTGACCCACGTCTCGGAGTTCGTGGTGGGCAGCGGGATGGCCGTGGTCTCCAGCGTGTTGTAGAGGCCATCGTCGTCGTGGTCGTCGTCACCGGTCACGGCGACCACCAGCTGGCGGAACTGCACGGTGGTGTTGCGGACGGCGACGTTGTCGGGCGTGGAAGTCGCGTTCGACGCGAGGAACACGCCGGCGGTGAGCTGATACACGCCGGGCGAAGTAATATTTTGCCAGGTGAAGTCCCAGATCTTCGAGGAACCGTTGATCGTGGGGTTGGTCGGCGAGGGGACGAAGTCGGCCGGGCTCACGCCGGAGCCGGCGATCGTGACGCGGGCGCCGTCGAGGCCGGTGGTGACCCGCACGGCGAAGGATCGCTCAGCCGACGTGGGGTTCTGCTTCTCGGGCAGGACGATGACGAATGGCTTGTTGTCGCCATCCAGTTCAGGCGGGCTGGTGATGTCGATGCTCGGCGGCCTGGGCGCGGGGAAGGCCCTGACCAATCGCGTGGCGGAAAGCACAGGCAGATTTCCTGGCCGCGTGTGCGTGACCGCGATCTTGTGGAGGTAGTTCGGGAGGTCGTTGTAGAGATTGGGCAGGGGGACGGCCAACTCGTGAAAGCTTGCGTTGACGTTGTAGTTCACCGCGTAGGTGGCCTGCGGTTGCACCTGGCCGGCGTCATTCGCCTCGCTGGACCCGATGCGGACGACAAAGCGGGAGATCAATTGCTCAGGGGTCAGGCCGTCGGCCAGTGACTTCGAGAAATAGACCTTCATCAGGTAGCCCTGGCCGACCGTGTCGCCATCGGCCTGCGGGTAAGCGACGAACATTCGCGTGTCGGGGCCGGCCGTAAGGACCGTGCGCGTGAGCGTGGTGAAGTGGCCAGCAACGTCCGAAAGGGTCATGTCGGCGGCCGACGTGATCTCGATGAGGCGCACCTGGATCTGCGCGGTGCCGGAGGAAGGGATGTTGACGTAGTTGAAGCGGAACTCGCGCTCGAAGGCGCTGCGCACGAAAAGGCTCGGCGTCACCTCGGTGGCGGCAACCCACGCGGCGTTGCCGTTGCTCACGCCGGTGGCCGCGTCGTCGTTGGACAGGTCGCCGTCCACGATGCGGTAGAAGACCTTTGTGACGGTGGGGTCCACGCGCACCACCACGCCGTAGGAAGAGCCGCCGACGGCGTCGTTGTCGCTCGCGGGGAAGCGGATCTCGCCGGAGGGCGGCGCGGTGTCGTAGTAGAAGGTCTGCGTCCAGGTGTTGTAGATCGAGGAGCGGCCGGCGCGATTGAGGAAGGCGCGGGCGCGCACGACGTGGAAGCCCTCCTTCAAGCCCGTGGCCCGCACGCCGTAGTCATTGTGCGGGAAATACTCGGACGTGGTCGCGTTGAAGCCGGTGATCTGGAACACCGTTTCCATGCGCTTCTTGAAATCGGCGCTGGTGCCGTCACTCGGGAACACGCTGGGCGCGCTGAGCGAGGAGGCGCCGACCTTGTAGCGGAGCGTGGCGCCGGCGGGCAGCGCGGGAAGGGCGCCGATCCACCAGTCGGTGACGGCGTCGGTCTGGCCGTGCCCGTCGTAGGCCAACTCGACGACCCGCGTGCCGGCGCGGCCGACCCCACCGGAGCCCTCGGGGAACGACGCGCCGTCTGTCGTGTAATACAGCCACATTCTCTCGATCTGGAACTGGTAGCCGGTCTTCACGCGCACGGTGATCGGCTGGCCGGCGGCGCTCTGTGGCGCGGGCGCGAACTGCGGCAGCGCGTCGATGTCGCGCGTGGCCGCCGGATCGTGGTAAACGTAGGCCGCGGTGTTCGCGTTGGAATTCACGCCGGAGCCGTTCGTGACGGTGAAGCCGGCGGTGCCGATGACGGCTTGGTAGGTCTCGGCGCCGGGGGAGCCGATGACGTTGCGCGACACGTTGCGGGCGGCGAACTTTTCCACCGTGCGCTGGACGAATTGCATCTGCTCGTAGCCGAGGAACACGTCGGTGGCGAAGGCGGGCTGGTGGTCGCGCTTGTCGCCGGATTGTGGGCCGAGGCCGAGCTGGGAGTTCACGTCCATGCCGCCGTCGAGCTTGAGCAGGATGTTCTCGGCGGAACCGTCGGCGTGGACGACAAACGAGAGGTTCGAGCCGTTCGTCACGATCGGCACGGTGGCTGGGTAGGCATACGAGCCGGCGACCGCGCCGGGCACGTTGTTGGGGTTGAAGTTCGGGTCGCCGTCGGGGCCGTCCTTGCGCAGGTAGGTGACGGTGCCGGTGGGCTGGCCGTTTTGCAGGATCGTGACGGGTGCGGTGTTCCCCTCGAAGACGTAGGGCTGCTCCGGCGAGCGCCACGAGAACGCGAAGTAGCCGCCGGGCGGCACGATCACGCTCGTCATCTGCTGGTTGGCGGGCACCGTGACGTAGAAGCCGCCGCCGTAGGACGAGTAGTTGTAGAGGTAGGAGCCCGCCGGGTAAGTGGTGACGACGGGGCGCGCCTGGCCGGTGGCGTAGTTGTCGTTGAGGAGGAAGAGGAGCGTGGTGCCGTCGGCGTCGGTCATCGCGCCGTTCTCGCGCTTGTCGCGGCGCTCGTAGGAGAGGAAGTCGTTGTCGGCATACTTCGGGATCTGGTCGCCGCGCGCGAAGTGGCTGTGCAGGTAGAGCGCGTTGGGGATGCGTGGGTCGTTGAACTGGCCGAGAAAGTTCGTGTTGGCGTGGCGCGGGAAGGCGCCGCCGGACTGGCCGAGGGTCTGCGCCTGGTGGTTGCCGTCGGTATAGACGAGGCCGATGCCGGCGCGGGTGTAGTAGAGGGCGTTCTGGAGCTCGGGGCGCGCGGCGTAGTCGTTGTCGTGGCTCTGCGCGTGCATGATGCCGAGGCCGGGCGCGAAGCCGCCGCCGCCGGATTGGTCGAGGCCGAAGAGGCCGGCGGAGGGATTACCGAGGACGCCGTTGAGGGTGGAGCGCAGGTTGTTGTCCACGAGGCGCATGCCGGCGTCGAAGTATTCGGAGAAAGGCGGCGGCTCGCCGAGGTGCTCGCCGAACATCAGCGCGTCGTCGCGCGGGCGCTCGGAGTCGAAGACGGAGTCGCGGTGGTTGTCCCAGTCGGAGAAGCCCCGCGTGATGTTGAACTGCTCCTGCGACTGGCCGAGGTAGCCGGCGCTCGAGTAATCCTTGTCTGCGCCGGACTGCTTGCCGAAAAAGTAGGAGGGGACGTGCTTGACGGCGTCGAGGCGGAGGCCATCCGCGTGGGTGCGGTCGAGGAGCCAGCGCGCGGAGCGGATGAGCAGGCCGCCCACGTCTTCCGTCGTGATGGTGCCCATGTTGTAGCGGCCGTCGCCGTAGCCCCACGCGGCGGTGCGGTGGGCGGGGTTGGTCGGATCAATGCCGGTGTCCTCGAAGGGCTCGCTCGGCTCACCGGGATCGTGGACGCCGTTGCCGTTGAGATCCTCGAAGTCGAACTTTCCGTTGCCGGCGGCCTCGGCGTGGAAGACGCCGTGCGAGTCCGTGTAGCCCACGTCCTGGAACGGCTCCTTGTTTGAGAACGTATAGACGTTGAACGTGACGCCGGAGGCAGGATTCGTGACCGGGATGGGGAGGGAAAGATCGAGGTAATACTCGGGGTTTCGCGGGTGGCGCTTGAACGAGATCTTGGGCGACACGCTGCCCTCGGTGGCGCCGAAGTTGAGGTTGTTGGGCGTCTCCTGCGCGATGTCGATGAGGTCGGCGAGGCCGAGGTTCTGGACCTGCCAGGCGTCGCCGTAGGAGCGGATGTTGTCCCACTTGCGGTAGAAGCCCTCGGGCGTGAGGCGCAGGTGGAAGTCCTCCGGCACCATGCCGGGATAGATGTCGATGGGGGTGAACTCGTTGTAGCCCGGAACATCGAACGCGTTGTGGTTCATGATGTTGTCGAAATACACGCGGAGGCCGAAGCGGTGCGCGGTCTCGACGAGGCGAAGCAGCTCGCCCTCGGTGCCGTAGCGGGTGCGGACGGAGCCGCGCTGGTCCTTGGAACCAAGGTCGAAGCGGTCCCACAGGTCGTAGCCGACCGAGAGGCCGCCCGAGCCCTTGGTGGGCGGCGGCAGCCAGAGCGAGGTGTAGCCGGCCTCGGCCAGCTCGGGCATCTTGGCGGTGATCTCGGCCCAATCCGTGTTAAAATACTGGAGCATCGCCTCCCCCGCCGCGCGGCGGGGGAGAAGCGGGAGCAGCGCGGCCAGCAGCAGGCACGCCAGGGCACGAACGGCCGCGGGGAACGACGGGAGAAACAACACGACGGGCGGGGAGAGAACGGCCGGGGAGACGTTCGCGGCGGCGGGGGCCGGCGAAGCGCGCGGATTGAATGGCAGAAATTTCGCTGCTGGACAGAGAAATTCGCGCCGGTGACGGCGAGGGGAAAGAAAGACATGAGAAGTGAAAGGTGAGAGGGGGACCAAGCGTGAATCGCTAGCCGTCTGCCTTCGTCGAGGATGCGAGACGTGCCGCCGAGCGGGGCTTTCGCCCTGCGCTTGCCCCACTTCTCACCTCTCACTCCCCTCCGCCGCTTGAGGAGAAGACGTTTCCTGCTTTCTTCCCGCCCCTTTCGCCCGGACTTCCGCGGCGGCTTTTCGTTTCGCCCTCCCTCTTTTCATGAACCTCTGCATCATCGGCTCCGGCTACGTGGGCCTCGTCTCGGGCGCCTGCTTCGCGGAAGTCGGCCACCACGTCATTTGCGTGGACAACGACCCCAAGAAGATTGCCATGCTTCACGCGGGCCAGATCCCGATCTACGAACCGGGCCTGGAGGACCTCGTGAAGCGCCACGTCGCCTCGCACCGTTTGACCTTTACCGGCTCCATCGAGGAAGGCGTGGACGGGGCCGACGTGGTCTTCATCGCCGTGCCCACGCCGCCGCGCGAGGACGGCTCGGTGGACCTTTCCTACATTGAGAAGGTGGCGCGCGAGATCGCCGGCGTGCTCAAGCCCGGCCAATACCGCGTGGTGGTGGACAAGAGCACCGTGCCCGTGAAGACGGGCGATAAAGTCACCGAGACGATCCACCGCTATGCCAAGCCGGGCGTGGAGTTCGACGTGGTGTCCAACCCCGAGTTCCTGCGCGAGGGCTGCGCCGTGGCCGACCTGATGAAGCCGGACCGTGTCGTCATCGGCTCCAATTCCGACAAAGCCACCAACCTGATGCGCAAGATCTACGAGCCGTTCATGGCCCCGATCCTTGTCACCGACGTGAACTCGGCCGAGCTCATCAAGCACGCCGCCAATTCTTTCCTCGCGCTGAAGATCTCCTACGCCAACGCCCTCTCGGCCATCTGCGACGCGGCCGGCGCCGACGTGGAGAAGGTGGTGGACGGCATCGGCACCGACAAGCGCATCGGCCGGCACTTCCTGAACACGGGCCTGGGCTACGGCGGCTCGTGCTTCCCCAAGGACATCGCTGCCTTCATCGCCATCTGCGAGGACATGGGCGTGCCCTTCACGCTTCTCAAGGAGGTGCAGAAGATCAACCGCCTCCAGCGCGAGCGCTTCCTCCAGAAGATGCGCGACGCCCTCTGGATCCTGCGCGACAAGAAGATCGCGGTGTGGGGCCTGACCTTCAAGCCGGACACGGATGACGTGCGCTCCTCGGTGGCCATCGACATCGTGAACGACCTCGTGCGCGAGGGCGCGCACGTCACCGCCTACGATCCCAAGGGCATGGAAAAGGCGCGCGAGTTCAAGCTGATCCCCGAGAGCGTGAAGCTCGCCTCGAGCGCGCTGGAGGCCGCGGACGGCGCCGAGGCCCTCGTGCTGGCGACCGAGTGGAAGGAATTCCGCGAGGTGCCGTTGGAGGAAATCAAGAAGCGCCTCCACACGCCGCTGGTGTTCGACGGCCGCAACCTCTTCGACCCCGAGGCCATGCAGGAGCAGGGCTTCCAGTATCGCTGCATCGGCCGCCCCGCGAAGGAAAACGCGCGCAAGAAGGCGTCGGCGTAGTTTGCGGAAGCTCGACGGCGTTTTGGAGTGGGGGGGGGGGGCGGGCCGGGGCATGGCCGGGCCGGGGGGAGCGAGACGGGGGGGGGGG
>CALMOL010000049.1:0-2166 GCA_937871685.1 uncultured Verrucomicrobiota bacterium | reverse complement strand
GCTTTCCTGCCGCTCCGTTGGAAAGCGAGTCGGTGAGCCCCGGCTCGCCGCTCCGCTGCGCCACCGTTGGCGGGGTGCGCGGCGTGGCCGGCAGGACAGCGGGAGCAAGCTCCCGCACTCCACAGCCTTCGGCCGACCAGTCGAGCATTCTCCGGCCGCGCGTTGCGTGCTAATCTGCGGTCATCTTCTTTCCAACTGCTTTCCTATGTCCGACTCCCCCCTCGATCCCGGCATGACCGCCGCGCTGGAAGAAGCCCGCCAGGGGCGCGACGAGGGCGGCGTGCCCATCGGCTCGTCGCTGGTGCGCGACGGCAAGGTGATCGCGCGCGGGCATAACCGTCGCGTGCAGAACGGCGATCCCATCACGCACGCCGAGATCGATTGCCTGCGCAACGCCGGCCGCCTGCTCGGCGGCTTTCGCGGCGCGACACTCTACTCCACCCTCATGCCTTGCTACCTTTGCTCGGGCGCGGCGGTCCAGTTCGGCATCGCGAGGGTGGTGGTCGGCGAGAGCCGAACTTTTTCCGGCGCGCCTGAGTTCATGCGTTCCCACGGCATCGAGGTGGTAAACCTCGACCTGCCCGAGTGCGTCGAGCTGATGGAGACATTCATCCGCGAGCACCCGGAGCTCTGGAACGAAGACATCGGGGTGTAAGCCGGGCGGTTGAGTTTTGCCGCAGAGGCGCAGAGATCGCAGAGCAAGGAACGGCGCGAGGGAGCGCGCCATTCACCGCGGAAAGCGATGGTGCCTGAATCTCCCTCTGCGTTCTCTGCGTCAAAATCACGTCGGCGGATCCTCGCCGATGCGCACGGGCGGGCCGAGGAGACGCGGCTGGCGGTCGCGCACGCGCACGTCGAGCACGGCGGCGGCGCGGGCGAACCAATCGCGGATGCGCGAGCGCACGCCGTTCCAGCCGCTCACGTCGGCGGCATCGAGCGCCACGGCATCCACGCCCCATGCGCGCGCCAGGTAGATGGCGCGCTCGTTGTGGAAACGCTGCGAGACGACCGTCACCTGCCGCAGGCCGAAGACGCGTGCGGCGCGCGCCAGGGAGTCCAGCGTGCGGAAACCGGCGTAGTCGCGGTAGATCCGCTCCGCGGGCACGCCAAGCTCAATGAGGTCGGCGCGCATCGTGGAGGGCTCGTCGTAGCCACCCGCCTCCTGGTTGCCGCTCACGACCAGCCAGCGCACGCGGCCGACGGCGAAGAGGCGCGCGGCAGCCTCGATGCGCGCGCGGTAGAAGAGGTTGGCGTGACCGTCGGGAAGCGTCTTCGAGGTGCCCAGCACGATGCCAACGGTGCGTTCCGGCACTTCTTCCGCGACCGCGAAGCATCGCCCGGTGGCCGCGCGGGACACGTCCCATTCAGCCCCCACGAGCGCGAGCAGCGCGACAAAGAAAAGCAGCGCGAGGATGCGGCCGATGCGACGGAGCAACGAGACGCGCGGCGGGAGCACAGGCCCGGCCGGGCGGAAGGCCGGGACGGCGGGCGTGCCGTGGCGGACAAAACCTTTCATGGACGGCCCCCTGCGGGTGTGAGCTTCGCCAAACCGTCGAGCACCGCGCGGAAGTTTCCGGCCGAGCCATCGGCACGCTGCTCGGTCTTCATCACCGTTTTGCCCTGTGCGTCCACGATCGCGAGCGCGAGTTGGCCAATGTGGGCGTATTCTTTCCAGAGCTGGCGCACATAGCCTTGTTCGCGCGGATCGACCATCAGCCAAGTGATCGAGTTCGCCTTTGCTACGCGCAAGGCATCCTCCGCGGTAGAATCGAGGAGCGGGATATGCACCAAGTCGATGTCGAGCCCGTGAGTTTTCGCATTCTGCACCGCCGCGGCGACCTCGCTCATGGGGCCGGACCACTTCGGCCCGCCACCGAATTGAAGCAGAAGGTGGCGCCTTTTTGCCAAATTCGTCGATCCGAAGGGCAGGCGCACGAGGAAATCACCCTCAACACGCACGAGGGAGGTGTCGAGTCGCGCGCCCAGCTCGTTGTTCACCGCGGCGACGGGCGGGGCCGCCGGGGGCGGCGTGCGGATCGGCTTCGCGGCGTCCCGGAACCACACGTTCAGGTGGTCGGCGTCCCGGATCACCGCCTCCGACGACTTGCCGCGGGCGCGGTTGATCGCCTGCAGCTTCTCGGGCGGCAGGTCCATGCCGCTGGTGGC
>CALMOL010000048.1:2508-9745 GCA_937871685.1 uncultured Verrucomicrobiota bacterium | reverse complement strand
TCCTTTTTTTTTTCAAACGGGGCGGGGCATTTGGGCGGCCCCGCTTTTGTGTATACCCTCTGAGCGACACCATTGCTAGCGGCAGGTTGCGAGTCTTCGTTGGCGGACGACGAATGCCGCGTTAGCGTCCAGCCGTGCATCAATTCAAGATCGGCAATGAGAAGCTTATCAAGGTCACGTGCCCGGCGAGTGAGAAGTTGTCTTCTCTGCTTGGCCGGCAAGGCCGACCGCAAGGGGCATTGAGGGTGGCCGTCATCGGCGGCGGCTGCTCCGGCCTTCAGTACAGGATGGATTTGGTGGATGGTCCCGTGAACCGGGACATCCTCGTTGAGAGCGCAGGCGTGCGCGTCGTCATAGACCCCAAGAGCGCCCTGTTTGTTTCGGGATCATTGCTTGATTACTCTGACGACCTGCAAAAAGGTGGCTTCAAGGTCACGAACCCTAACGCGGTCGCGCATTGCTCCTGTGGTGAGAGTTTCTCGGCTTGAGGGCAAGCGAGAATGGCGTTTTACGCTCGGCGGCGTTGCCAGAAATGTCGATCTGAAGCAGTTTCGCTTCTGCTGCCTTTGTTTCATCACCAAAAAAACCAACACGCTGAGCAGCCCTCCTCTTATTTGAACGCGTTTGCGCTGCTTGGACTTGAAGCCCGCCCTTGGCTAGAGCCCGATGCTGTCCGGGAGCGGGCTGTATCAAGCAGCGTTGTCCACGAAGGGAAGCCAGGGTCGCTGGGAGAATTGGACGAGGCGCGAAAAATCCTGGTTGAGCCGCGACTTCGCCTTCGGCATCTACTTGAGCTGACCTGCCCTGACGAGAAATTCGGAGTTGGCCCGACGACTCTACCCAGCGTGCTGACCAAATGGTTTGAGGAAGCGACCGCACTCGAGGAGAAGTTGAATGCTTTCCTTTCACGCAAAAATGCTGCAGCCTCCCCGCTTAGCAGGGCCTTACTGGCGCGTGAGGCAATGACGATTCGCGAAGAGGCAGAGACTTGGCTGGCGCGCCTGACTTTGCACGAGGTGGAGTGGATGACCGCTCTTCGTGAGTTTGACGCCCGCTGGCAGGGGGATGACTTGGCGGCCCGATCCTGCGAGGTGTTAGCTTTGTTCGCCCAAACTTTCGCGTATTTGGGGCGCTGGCACGACACCGTGCGCGACCGAGCCTTTGCGCTCGTGGAGATGTGACCAATGATCGAGGCTAGACGACGGCGCCGGCCAATTCGCGGCGGCGGCGATCTCCCGCGCGCTGCTTGGATTTTTGCCGCCACAAGTTCGTGGTTAGTTCGACGATCGGGCCAACGGGCTGGCGCACGGTGGAGAGTGTTTGGTCGAGGGCGTCCACGAAACGCGTTATTTCTTTTTCCCCGATGGTGAGAGGCGGAAGAATCTTGATCACGTCCATGTTGTGGCCAGCGACCAGCGTGAGGACGCGATGCCGACTCATCAGGGGGACGACCACGGTCTGAATGAACAGTCCACCGTCCATCTTGTGCATTGCGCGCCAAGCGAGCTTACCACCAAGCGAGGGTGGCTCGGCAAACTCAATTGCGATCATCAAACCTTTTCCACGCACATCTTTGATCACCGGATGCTTTGCGCGCAATGCGTCTATGCGTTCCATCAGCTCCGCGCCGCGCGCCGCAGCGTTGGCAACAAGACCTTCGTCCTCCAGCACGCTGAGCGTGGCGAGACCGGAGACCATGGCGAGGTTGTTCCGACCGAAGGTGGTAGAATGCACCACGCAGCGGTCGAGGGACGAAAAGGTCTTCTGGTAGATCTCGCGCCGCGTGACGATGGCCCCGACGGGCACATAGCCGCCACTCAAGGACTTGGCGACGGTGAGAATGTCCGGCTCGATAGGCCAGTGCTGGTGACCCCACCAGCGTCCCGTGCGCCCGAGGCCGGTCTGCACTTCGTCGGCTACGAGCAGCGTGCCAAAGCGCCGGCAAAGCGCCTGAGCCTCGGCGAAATAGGCATCACGCGGGAAGACGACGCCCTTGCCCTGCACCGGCTCGAAGACGAAGGCCGCCACATCCTCCCCCGACAAGGCAGCTTCCAGCGCGTCCAAGTCGCCGAGTGGCACGTGGGCCACGGGCAACAGGTCACCGAAGCCCTCGCGAAAATTACCCGAGCCCGTCATCGCCAGCGAACCCGTGCTGAGGCCATGAAATGAGCCTTTCAGCGCCACGATTTTCTGCCGACCCGTGGCGGCGCGCGCGAACTTGATGGCACCCTCGTTGGCTTCGGTGCCTGAGCTGCAGAAGAACACGGCGTCAAGATGCCGCGGACACTTCTTGAGCAGCGCCTCGGCGAGCAGGCCGCTCAGGAGGGAGCAATCCATCTGCACGAGGTTGGGCAGATCGAGGTCGAGCGCGTCGTGCAGGGCCTTCTTTACGACGGGATGGTTGCGGCCGATGTTGAAGGTCGAGTAGCCGCTGAGGAAATCGAGGTAGTCGCGCCCCTCGCGATCATAGAGGTAGCAGCCCTCGGCCCGGGCATACACGCGGTCGAAGCCGATGATGCGCTGCACTTGGACGAGCGTGGGATTGATGTGCTGCTCGTGCAGCTCGTAGTTCTCCCCCAGGCGGTCCTGGAAGGTGGAGCGGAGGTCAAAGGGCATGGCGAGTCCAAATTCTAGGCTGGCACGGTCGAATCGAAACCCGAAAACGCGTCGCAATCCGCAGATCGGACGACGGGTAACTCGATTGCCGGGGGGAATCCCTTGCCCGCGAGAGCGCCGGGCGCAAAATGCCCGTTCGTCGTGCCCGGCCTTCTTCGGCTGGCGCGTCGGCTGTGCTTTTCCCGCGATGCCGCGCAAGGTTCCGTTCTGGAAGACGCCGCTGCCCTGGGTGTGCCTCGTCATCGGGGCGCAAACGGTGCTGCTGGTGGCGTTCTTCATTCATTTCAATCGCCGGCGCGGCGCCGAGACCATTCCTTCCCAGCCTGTTCCGCCCGCGGCTGGGACAGTCGCGTCGCCGATCCCGCCGACGGCGCGGCCTTCCGCAGCCCCGGCGGCTGCATCCGCTCCCGCCCAAGCTCCGCCAGGTGGCACCGATGTCTCCATGCGCGATGCCCTCGGACGCGACTGGCTCGGCGTCCAGTTCCGCGGCAACGGCCGCGAGCAACTCATCGCCACGCTCACGCACCGGCGTGGCCCGCCGCTGCTCGTGCGCCTCCCGGCGGGGCTCCTCCTCGAAAGCGAAGACCGCGTCTCGCAGGTGGTGGCAACGCGCGGCGACGCCATCCCGCTCACGCCCGGCGAGACGCGCGAGGTGATGCTCGTCTCGGCGGCCACGCGCGCGTCCAACGCGCTGGGCCAGCATACCTTCTTCCTCCGCGAAGGGCGGCTGCCTCAGCTTGATCGTCTCCTCCTGCATCTCGAAAAATCGCCGGAAGTTTCCGCCGAAGCCGCGCAAACCGCCGTGCTGGCAGTGCTGGAAAATCCCCCGCTGGGAATGTTCGCCCGCTTCACGCTGGTGTCTGCCGCCACTGCGCCGGGACAAGCCGCCCCGCCGCCGGGCCCGGCGCATTTCCGCGTGGGCACCTCGGACATCATCCAGGCCCTGCTCATGCTCAAGGAAATCGGCCACTCCATGCGAGACCTTCTCCTCGCCCACGAGCCGCAGCTCAAGATCGAGGCGATGATCGACCCGCTCGCCCACGCCGATGCGATGCGCTTCTACGGCATCCGCGCCGACCAAGAGTGGGACTATTGGAAGGACGAGTTGCTTTCCGGCGACGTGTCCACGCGGCACTACGCGCTCTATGGCGTCGGGCGCTATTACCCGGATACCGCCCTCCAGATGCTTCCGCTTTGGGCGCGCAAGACCGACGTTCCCATGCCGTTGCGCGTGGCCGCCATCTTTGGCATGGCCGAGACTGGCCGGCCCGAGGCGGTGTCGGTGCTCCAACAGATGCAGTATGAATTCGGCGCCCAGACCGAGCTTGGGCAAGCCGCCAAGAGCGCCATCGGTTACCTGGAAAATCGCCGCGATCGCCCCGCGGCCATCCGGCCGGCGCTCGAGTTCAAAGGTGGCTCGTAACCGGGCCTCGCCTTCACTTCATCCCACGTCTCCATTCATGCCGGCTTTCCCAAGCGTCCGCCCTCGCCGCCTGCGCGCCACCCCGGCCCTGCGCGACCTCGTGCGGGAAACGCTCCTGCACCCCGACGACTTCGTCTGGCCGCTCTTCATCTCCGAGAAGATTTCCGCGCGCCAGCCCGTGAGCTCCATGCCCGGCGTGGCGCAGCTCACCGTCGAGGAAGCCGCCGCCGAGGCCGCCGCCGCCCGGGCCGAGGGCGTGCGCGCCGTGCTGCTCTTCGGCATTCCCGCGGCCAAGGACGAGCACGCCTCCGGCGCCTACGCGGACGACGGCGTGGTCCAGCGCGCCGTCCGCGCGATCAAGCGGGCCGCGCCCGACCTCGTCGTCATCACCGACGTGTGCCTCTGCGAATACACCTCGCACGGCCACTGTGGCGTCGTCGAGCGCGAGGCCGGCGGGCACGCTCGCATCCTCAATGACCAGTCGGTGGACCTCCTCGTGCGCGCCGCCGTCTCCCACGCGCGCGCCGGAGCCGATGTGGTGGCGCCCTCCGACATGATGGATGGGCGCGTGGGCGCCATTCGCGCGGCGCTCGACCACGCGGGCTTCGCCGACACCGTGATCCTCTCCTACGCGGCCAAGTTCGCGTCCAGCTTCTACGGCCCCTTCCGTGAGGCGGCCGAGGGCGCGCCGCAGTTCGGCGACCGCCGCACCTACCAGATGGACTCGGCCAACGCCGAGGAAGCCCTGCGCGAAGTGGCGCTCGACCTCGCCGAGGGCGCCGACCTCGTGATGGTCAAGCCCGGCCTCGCCTACCTCGACATCCTGCGCCGCGTGAAGGAACGCTTTCAGCGCCCCACTGCCGTGTATCACGTTTCGGGCGAATACTCGATGCTCAAGGCCGCCGCCGCTCAGGGCTGGCTCGACGAGCGGGCCACCACCCTCGAAATCATGACCGCCTTCCGCCGCGCCGGCGCCGACCTCATCGTCACCTACGCCGCGCGCGATGTGATCCGCTGGCTGCGCGAGATCTGATGGGAGAAACTCGAAACTCGAAACAAGCGTCGGAAGGAGGAAGAACGGCTCGAAGCGCCCGAAGACGGCCGCGCGAGTTTGCTTTCGGCGCTTCGATCCTTCGGACCTTGTTTCGAGTTTCGAGTTTCGAACTTCGAGTTTATTCTGCGCCGCCTCCCATGAAGTTCCCGCTCGCCCTCGCCGCCTGCCTCGTGGCCCTCGCGCCAGCCACCGCTCCCGCACAGCGCAAGGAAGCCCGGCCCGCCGCGGCCACGCGCGCCGCCGTGCCGCTCACGCCGGCCGTGGACGCCGAATACGGCTTCATCGGCGTCCCGATTGGCAGCCCCATCGAGAAGTTCAGGCAGATGGAAACGATCGAGGAAGTCGGCCGCTGGCACTCCTACAAGGACCCCCGCGAGAAGGTGCGCTGGGAGGGCTATCAGCTCGACGAGATCCGCTACAACTTCCTGTGGGGGAAGCTCTACTCCATCCACATCGACGTGCGCGGCCGCGGCAACGTGCGCGGCCTCCAGCGCGTGATGGAAGCGCGCTACGGCACCAGTTACACGCGCGACACGCAGTCCATCATCAAGACCGGCGATGTGATCGAGACGCGCGAGTGGACCGGCCGCCGCGCCTTCCTGCTCTACAAGAGCGCCGCGAGCGGCACCGGCGGCCAGATTGTCGTGGTGGACCGCGCCTCGTGGGAAAAGATGCAGCAGCCGCGCGAGCAAATGGTGCGCGAGAGCCTCGAGTGGATGGGCGGCTCCTACCTCAAGGGCGACTTCGAGTTGAAGGACAAGGTGAAGCCCGGCAGCGAGCGCTGATCCCCGATGCGGGCTTCCGGCTACGTCCTGATGAAGGCTTGGCCGTGATGACAAAGGGTTCTCAAGCGCAGGCACGCGGCATCCGGCGATGCCCCGTGACCCGCGCCAAACCCGTGGCGCGGCCAATTGCCAACCTCATCGATTCATGTCCGTCCCCCGCATCTTTGCTTGTTCCACCCTTGCCAGTCTGGCCCTCGCCGGCTCGCTGTCCGCCCAAAAGCCCGCGCCGGCGCCGCCCACCGCGCCCGACCAGAAGGCGCGCCTCGACCCGCAGATGCGCGAGGTGATCGACGCCATGGACGAGGCCGCCGCGCCCCCGATCTTCCAGCTCAAGCCCGCCGACGCCCGCAAGGGCCCCACCGCGGCCGACGCCGTGAAGGCCGTCCTCAAGAAGCGCGGCCAGAGCACCGCTCCCGAGCCCGTGGACGGGGGCACCAACGCCGAGAAGCTCAACGTGGGCCTCAAGGACAACGTGCCCGTGCGCTTCTACTACCCGGCGAAGGGCGACGGCCCTTTCCCGGCGGTCGTGTATTTCCATGGCGGCGGCTGGGTGCTCGCCGACTACGACGTTTACGACTCCTCCGCGCGCGCCCTGGCCAACGCCTCCGGCGCCGTCGTCGTCTCGGTGAACTACCGCCTGGCGCCCGAGTATCGCTTCCCCGCCGCGCCCGAGGATGCCTACGCGGTCTATTCCTTCCTGGCCACCGACAAGGACGGCTTGGCCAAGAAATACAAGATTGATTCCGCGCGCATCGCCGTCGCCGGCGAGAGCGCCGGGGGCAACTTGGCCACCGTGGTTTCCATGATGGCCAAGGAAAAGGGCGCGCCGATGCCCAAGCATCAGCTCCTCGTCTATCCGGTCTCGGATTATCCCTCGACGCAGACCGCCTCCGCGAAGGAAAACGGCAAGATGAAGCCGCTGGTCGTCGAGAACATGCCCTGGTTCTGGAACTACTACCTGCCCGAGGGCGAGGGCGCGAAGGCGGAGGCCGCGGCCAAGCCGCACGCCTCGCCGCTGCGCGCCACGGCCGAACAGTTGAAGGGCCTGCCGCCGGCCACCGTGATCACGGCGCAGTGCGACGTGCTGCGCGACGAGGCCGAGGCCTACGCCAAGAAGCTCCAGGCCGCCGGCGTGCCGGTAGCGATGAAGCGTTTCGAGGGCGTCACCCACGAGTTCTTCGGCATGGGCGCCGTGCTCGACAAGGCCAAGGAAGCCGTGGCCCTCGGCGGCGGCGAGTTGAAGAAGTCCCTCTCCGGCGCTCCCGCCATGCCGCCCGCGGGCCGGTGAGACCAGCGATTCGTGTCGGCGGCGCCTTGAAGTGGGCGGCGAAGGCCCCACCCACAGACCAAGGGTGACAA
>CALMOL010000048.1:0-2498 GCA_937871685.1 uncultured Verrucomicrobiota bacterium | reverse complement strand
GGGGCGGGTCACACCAGGTTGTGGGGCGGGCGCCGCGCCAACGGGCCCCCCGCCGCCCGAACCCACTGCCCATGGATTCCATCAACCGTAATCAACCCGAACAAAACCACGAAGACCTCCGCGCGCAGAAGGCCGTCGCCAAGATCAAGGAACTGGTCAAGTCGGCTCAGACCTGCTTCTTCTGCACCGGCGCATCCACCGGCTCAGGCGGCGCGCGGCCGATGAGCGTCCAGCAGGTGGATGACGCGGGCAACCTTTGGTTCCTCTCCGCGGACGACTCGCGCAAGAACCGCGAGATCGCGCGCGACCCGGCCGTGAAGCTCTACTTCCAAGGCTCCGCGCACTCGGACTTCCTCACGCTCCACGGCCGCGCGTCCATCTCGCGCGACAAGGCGAAGATCAAGGAGCTGTGGGAGCCGATCATCAAGACGTGGTTCACCGGCGGCGTGGACGACCCGCGCATCACCGTGATCCAAGTCACCCCGTCGGAAGGCTACTATTGGGACAACAAGCACGGCGACGCCATTGCAGGCGTCAAGATGCTGATCGGCGCCGCGATCGGGAAGACGCTCGACGACTCCATCGAGGGCAAGATCACGGTGTAGCCGCGCGGGCTCAGGCGGATGCCATCCAAGGTGGCCGGCGCGATCCTTCGCGCCGTCGGCGGCGGCGAAGCCGCCTGGAATCGAGCGCAGCAAGAAAGCCAGGGCGCACGGGGCAATCTTCGGCGCGGGCGTGCTGCGGCGGCGTTAAGGATCGCGCCGTCCACCTAGGGATTGCCCACTCGCGGCGGCCCCCGCTTGCGCGTCGGGGCGGTCGGGTGCATGCTGACGGCTACTATGAGGAATTTCTTCCTCCCTGGGCGGCGCGCCCGAAACCATGGCCCTTTGATTTTGGCTTGGTCGCGCTGAGGATTCCTGCTTGAAACCTTCCCTTCCGGACGCGGGCGTCCGGCGCGGGGCAGACGACCTTGCGGCCGCGGCCGCGGGCGTCACCGCGCTCTACGAGCATCCCGCCTACCGCCGGCTCGCGGGCGACGCCCAACGACCCGGTTGCGCGCTGACCGGCGTCTCGCGCGCCGCGGCCGACGCGGCGGTTGCCCGGGTGCGCGCGCTGCTCGCCGGCTATGAGACGCTGGAGTCCACCGGCGCTGAGGAGATCATTTGGCCGGAAGATGCCGAGGCGGTGGCCGCCTTGCTCGACGCGATGACCGCGGGGGCGCAGTCCGCGCGCGCCACGCTCGATGCCTTCGAGGAAGCGTGGCGCGATTTGCCGGAGCTGCTCGATGCGTGCGCGTCGCGCTGCGCCGCGCTGGGCGATCCCGCCGACATCGCCGCGCAACTCGCGGAACTGCGCGGCACGGCGGAGGCCGACCCGCTCGGCGCCATGGCCGCGCTGCGCGACAAGATCACGCCGGCCATCGAGCGGTGGGAAGAAACGCGCGCCGTCGTGCTCGCTGCGCTGGAACAAGCCGCGGCGCGCCTCGCCGCGCTCGCGGGGCAGCACGCCGCCGCGGCCGCGCGCGTGGCCGAGCGGGACGCGCGCCTCAGCGATCCAGAATCAACCGCGCTGCCCGCCGCTGCCGCGGTGCCGGATCTCGGCGACTGGCGCGAAAAACTCGCGCGCTCGGCGGCCGCCGGAAAATGGTCCGCGGTGCAAAAGGCGCTCGCCGCTTGGACGCAGCGCGCCGAGGCGCTCGAAGGCGAGATCCGCGCCGCCGCCGCGCAAGCCGAGTCGGCGCTCGCCGAGCGGCAGCAGCTTCGCGGCTGGCTCCGCGCGCTCGACGCCAAGGCCGGCGCGCTCCACCGCGCCCCGTACCAGGCGGCGGATCGCGGCTTCGGCGTCGACGATGAGGATCCAGGCGGTCATGCCGGACCTGTCTCCAGCCAAAAGGCATCCGCCCTCCGTTCGCCCTGAGCTTGTCGAAGGGCACGAGCCGGAGTGTACCGCCCGTCCTGACGCAAGGCGGGCTTCGACAAGTTTAGCCCGAACGGAAGGAAAGCGTGCGAAGACCGATGTGGATGACGTCTCATTCCGCCGCACTCCGCCGGATCAGCGTGTTAGGCCACGTCGCCACGAACGCCGATCCGCCGTCGTCGCGGTTCTCGGCGCTCACCGAAAGCCCCATCGCCTGCGCAAACCCTTGCACGATCGCGAGGCCGAGACCGGTGCCGCCGCTGCAGTCGTCGCCGTCGACGCGGATGAAGCGGTCGAATAGGTGCGCCGCGCCGTCAGCCGGTAGGCCCGGTCCGCGGGCGAGCACGCCGAGCGTCAGGCCGTCGGGCATCCGCCGCCCCGCGATGACGATCTCGGTTCCGGCAGGCGAGAATTTCGCCGCATTGCCGAGCAGGTTGACGAGCACGTGATGCAGCATGCGCGGATCGGCCTCGACCAGCGGCAGCGTCGGCGGCACGTCGAGCGTCAGGCGGTGCTGCGCGAGTTCGGCGCGCAGGTCGTGCGCGGCGGCGGCGACCGCGTCGGTCAGGTCGGTCGCCTCG
>CALMOL010000047.1:2200-12678 GCA_937871685.1 uncultured Verrucomicrobiota bacterium | reverse complement strand
CCTGCGCATCCGCGCCGCGTTGTCTGACCTCGACGCCAACCTCGTGAATCAATTTCTCACCGCGCCCGGCGGCCCGGACCGTGCCGCGGCGCTCCAGGTCGTGCAGCGCCGCCGCGAGGAAATCAGCGCCACGCTCGTGCACGCCGCCGGCAACGTCACCTACGGCGAGGCCGAGCGCGGCCCGCTCGTGCGCCTCGTGCGCGACCTGCCCGCCTTCGAGGCCGGGATGAGCCGCGCGCTAGCCCTGGAGGAAAAGGGCGACCGCCCCGCCGCGCTCGACGGGGCGCGCCGCGCGAGCGCCCTCCTGCACGATTCCCTGCTCGCCGCCGCCGATGCCTTGGAGAAATCGAACCGCGACGCCCTCGACGCCGCCTACGCGCGGGCCGATGGCTCGCTCCAGGCCGCCCGGGCCGGCCTTCTCGCCGCCCTTCTGCTCGCGGTCGCCGCGCTGGCCGCCGTGCAGGGTTTCCTCGCCTGGCGGACGCGCCGGCGCGTGAACGTCGGCCTCGCCGTCGCCACCGCCGTCGCGCTCGGCTTCACCGGGCTGGCGATCGCGCGCGTGTCCGAGGCGGCCCACCGCCTGCGCGAGGCCAAGCAGGACGCGTTCGACTCCGTCTCGCTCCTTTGGCGCGCCCGCGCCCTCGCCAACGACGCCAACGGCCTCGAAAGCCGCTGGCTCTTCGACGCCGCCCAGGCCGCCGCGCATGCCCGCGGTTACTTCGAGAACATGGACCGCATCCTCCGCCGGCCGGAGGGCACCGATTGGACGCGCGTCCCCGGCGAACTGCGCGCCGCCGCATCCGCGCCGCCCGCCGGCTACGACGGCTTGCTCGTCCGCGCGCTGCGCAACGTCACGTATCCCGGCGAGCGCGAGGCGCTGCTGCAGATGGCCGCCGCTGTCGCGGACTACTGCCGCATCGACGCGCGCATCCGCGAGCTGCACGGGCGCGGCGAGACGGCCGCCGCGGTGGCGCTCTGCCTGAGCTACGCGCCCGACGGCTCCAACGGCGCCTTCGACCGCTTCGACGCGGCCCTGGAGCGCGCGCTCGGCGTCAACCAGGATGCTTTCGACCGGCAGGTTACGCTCGGCCTGGAGGCGGTGTCCGGCCTAGAGTGGACGGCGCTCGCCGCCGCGCTCGGCGTCACCGGCGCGACCGTTGCCGGCCTCCGCCCGCGCCTGCGCGAATACGCGGCGTAGGGCGCGGCCGGGCAACCGGGGCGGCATTCCCCGGCCGCATTCCGTGCTCGCCTTGCGGGGGGACTTCGGTTCCAATGCGCGAGCGTTTCCTCCTCCATCCCGTCTCACCTCCTCAAAATGAACTCCATTCAAATCGGCATGATCGGCCTCGGCCGCATGGGCGCCAACATGGCCCGCCGCCTCATCCGCGGCGGCCACCAGTGCGTCGGCTTCGACTTCTCCGCGGACAACGTTTCCAAGCTCGTGGCCGACGGCGGCGGCGGCGCGGCCACGCTTGAGGAACTCGTCCAAAAGCTCGCCGCGCCCCGCGCCGTGTGGCTGATGGTCCCCGCCGGCGACCCCACCGAGGCCACCGTGCAGAAGCTCGCCGGCCTCCTCTCCGCCGGCGACACGATCATCGACGGCGGCAACTCCAACTTCCACGACGACGCCCGCCGCGCGAAGCAGCTCGCCGGCAAGGGCATCCACTACATGGACGTGGGCACCTCCGGCGGCGTGTGGGGCCTGGAGCGCGGCTACTGCCTGATGATCGGCGGCCCGAAGGAGGCCTTCGATCGACTGGAGCCCATCTTCAAGACGCTCGCGCCGGGGGATAGCGGCATCGCGCCCACCTCGGACGTCACCGCGAGCACCTCCGCCGCGCAGGGCTACCTCCACTGCGGCGGCTCCGGCGCCGGGCACTACGTGAAGATGGTGCACAACGGCATCGAATACGGCCTGATGCAAGCCTACGCCGAGGGGTTCGACATCATGAAGAACGCCGGCTCCGAGAACGTGCCCGAGGCCGTGCGCTACAACATCGACATGCGCGGCGTGGCCGAGCTGTGGCGCCGCGGCAGCGTGGTGACCTCGTGGCTGCTCGACCTGGCCTCGATCGCGTTCAACCACGACGTGGAGCTGAGCGAGTTCTCCGGCTACGTGCAGGATTCCGGCGAGGGCCGCTGGACCATCCAGGCGGCCCTCGACCAGGGCACGCCGGCCGAGGTGCTCACCGCGGCGCTCTACACGCGCTTCCGCTCGCGGCAGGAGCACACCTACGCGGAGAAAGTGCTGAGCGCGATGCGCAAGGGCTTCGGCGGCCACGTCGAGAAGCCGCCGGTGGCGCCCGGCAAGGCCTGAGCCGGCGACAGGGCGCAGCCATGCTTCTCCGCTCCCTCGCCCGCCTTGCATTCGGCGCGCTCATTGCCGTCGCGCCCGGCCTCCTCCTCGCGCAGGAGGAGGACGGGCCGCGCGAGCTTCCCGCCTCCGCCCCGGCGGCGCTGCGTGAGCATTACTTCCTCGCGGAGAAATCCACGTCGCCCGACGGACGCTACGCCATCATCTCTCCGAATCGGCGTCACGGCGGGGGAAGAGGTCGGAACAAAGGCCATGATCACAACGAGGACGAGGAAGGCGCGGTGCGTCCGACGAGAAGCGAGCGTGTCTAAGGCGAGGCGCAGGGTTCCAAAGAATCGCTTCTGCATTCGCCGCTTGCCGTAGGATCCCATGCGCTGCTCCGCGAATGATCGCGCAGGAAAGCACCGCCATCCTCCGGCGTCCGAGTGACGTGCCGGGCGACCCGTGGACGAGCCTCCAAGTCGTCTCAACCCTTTTCCGGTCCAGGCAAGCGCAGCACGACTGGTCCCAGGTCGAGGGCGCGCTCGCCCTCCACCAGGAAGCGCGGCGCGACGCGGTAAACGGCCCCGTAGCCGCTCACGAGGATCCCCTGGAGGGACAGCACGGCCACGTGCTTGGAGAGCGTGCTGCGGTTGATCTTCAGGCGACGCGCCAGCTCGTAGATGGGCAGCGGCTCGCCCTTGAGCAGTTCGTCCAGGATCTGCCAGCGGGTGACGTTGGAGATGGCGGTGAGCAAGCTCTGGGAGGGGAAGGCAGGCATGGGTCGAGGTCGAGGGAGATGAGCCGGCCGGCAGACGACTTTGATCTGCGGCCAGATGAAGTTCATCTGGCGGCAGGCGGAATCCATCTGAGTTCAGTCGAAATGGGTCTGCGGGCAGCCGGATCGGATCTGCGTCCAGTCGGAATCGATCTGCCGCCAGCCGGAATTTGTCTGTGGTCAGTCGAGTTTCATCTGCCGTCAGTCGAAATTGGTCTGCGGTCAGCCAAGATTCATCTGTAGGCAGCCAGTTTTTATCCTCAGTCAGTCGGAATTCATCTGCCCCCAGTCGGATTTCGTCCGCGTGCTGGTCATTTTCGTCAGGCTGCCTGCCACTCCGGCGCGCCGCACGCTCGAATCGGCCGGACGCCAGTGGCCCGACAACCAGCATCAGAGACGTTGCCGCCGACCGTCGCTGGCAGAGTTTCCATGGAGTGGCACCGCGATCCGACCTCTGCTCATCGACCAGGATTGTCGCCTCGGCGGAAGGAGGCATCGGGAATAATCTTGTCCCGACCCCATCGCACCGGCGCACCTTCAAGCGCCGCCGGCTCATGTCTTCCGGCCGTATTTCCCCTCTCCTTTCATGAACGAGATCCACACCGACGTCCTCATCATCGGCTCCGGCACCTCGGCGCATTATTGCGCCCACGGGCTGCGCGAGGCCGGCAAGCGCGTGCTCGTGGCCGATGAGCGCGAGTTTGGCGGCACCTGCGCGCTGCGCGGTTGCCAGCCGAAGAAATACTTCGTGGCCAACGCGGAGGCCGTGGCCATGGCCGCGCACCTCGTGGGCAAGGGGATCGACCGCGCGCCGCAGACCGATTGGCCGGCGCTTCAGCGGCTGAAAAATGAGTTCCTCGACGGCCTCCCGGAGGAGAAGGTGGAGGGTTTCGAGAAGGCCGGCATCGGGATCCTGCGCGGTCGCGCGCGCTTCGTCGCCGAGGATCGCGTGCAGGTAGGCGGGCAGGTCGTGCGCGCCGGGCACTTCGTCATCGCCACCGGCTCGAAGCCGCGCCGCGCGGACATTCCCGGCGCGGAGCTGGCGGGCACCTCGGATGATTTCCTGAGCCTGCCGGAAATGCCGCGCCGCGTGCTCTTCATCGGCGGCGGCTACATCTCCTTCGAGTTCGCGCACGTGGCCGCGCGCGCCGGGGCGGCCCTGACGGTCCTCCACCGCGGCAAGCGGCCGCTGGCGGCCTTCGACCCGGACATGGTGGACTTGCTCCTCAAGGCCTCGCACGAGGCGGGCATCCGCGTCGTGCTGGAAGAGCCGGCCACCCGCATCGAGCGCGGCGCCGCCGGCGCACTCGTGGTCACCGGCGGAAGCGGGGCGCTCTACGAAACCGACCTCGTGATCGAGGCGAGCGGGCGCGATCCGAATCTCTCGATTCTCAACGGCAACCTCGGCAACGTGGCCGCGAACAAGAAGGGCGTGGAGGTGAACGAGTTTCTCCAAAGTCCGACCAACCCGCGCGTGTATGCGATCGGCGACGCCGCGGCCACGCCCTTCCAGCTCGCGCCCGTGGCCGACAACGAGGGCATGGCCGCCGCCGCGAACATCGCGCACGGCAACGTCAAGAAGCTGGATTACACCGGCGTGGCGAGCGTCGTGTTTACGATCCCGAACCTCGCCACTGTGGGCCTCACCGAGGGGGAGGCGAGGAAGCGCGGCCTGAAATTCCACGTCCACCGCGGCACCACGGAGGAGTGGGCCTCGTCCGTCCGCATCGGCGAGAAACAAGGCGGCTACAAGATCCTGTTCGACGACGACACCCA
Source organism: uncultured Verrucomicrobiota bacterium (assembly GCA_937871685.1). Taxonomy (GTDB): domain Bacteria; phylum Verrucomicrobiota; class Verrucomicrobiia; order Chthoniobacterales; family SZAS-18; genus SZAS-18. The sequence continues at coordinate 7,831 of CALMOL010000047.1, read as the reverse complement.
CAAGATCCTCGGCGCCCACCTGCTGCGGCACAACGCGGGCGAAACGATCAACGTCTTCGCGCTGGCCATCCGCTTCGGCATGACGGCGCGCGACCTCGAATGCGTGACGTGGGCTTACCCGACCTACACCTCTGATCTCAAGCGAATGATCCGGCACATCTACGAGTGAGGCCAAGCGGCGGCGAAAAATCGCTGCTCGCCTTGACCGGTGGTGGCCGCATGCTCGCGCGGTTCCCCGATGAAATTCCCCACGCTTCCCCGTGTCGCGGCCTTGGCCGCGCTGCTCCTCACGATGGTTCCCCCGGCCCCCGCCGAGACCCTGCTGCCGGCCGCCGAGATCACGCAGGAAGAGTTCATGGTTCCCGCGGCCGACGCGGGCATCCAGCTCTACGTCCGCAACAAGCATCCGAAGGCGATGAAGAAATTCTCCGCCGAGAAGACGCTGCTCTACGTCCACGGCTCGACGTATCCATCCGAGACCGCCTTCGACCTGCCGCTCGAGGACCTGTCGTGGATGGACTACATCGCGCGGCACGGCTGGGACGTGTGGCTCGTGGACGTGCGCGGCTACGGCCGCTCCACGCGCCCGCCGGAGATGGACCAGCCGGCGAACGCGAACGCCCCCATCGTGCGCACCGAGACGGCGGTGCGCGACGTGGGCTCCGCCGTGGAATACATCCTCAAGAAGCGCGGGACGAGCCAGCTCTGCCTCCTCGGCTGGTCGTGGGGCACGTCCACCATGGGCTGGTTTACGGCGAGCAATCCCGCCAAGGTCCACAAGCTCGTGCTCTACGCCCCGCAGTGGCTGCGCGACACGCCGCCGCTGGCCGGCGGCGGCGAGGCCACGCTCGGCGCCTACCGCGCCGTGAGCCGCGACTCGGCCAAGGCGCGCTGGCTCACCGGCGTGCCGGAGGACAAGAAGGCGGACCTGATCCCCACCGGCTGGTTTGAGAAATGGGCCGACGCCACCTTCGCCACCGATGCGGTCGGCGCGAAGCAGACGCCGCCCGTCCTGCGCGCGCCAAATGGCACCATCGCCGACACGCGCGAGCGCTGGTCGGCCAACAATCCGCTCTACGATCCCGGCCTCATCAAGTGCCCGGTGCTGCTCGTCCACGCCGAATGGGACGCGGACATTCCCTCGCCCATCACGCGCGCATATTTCGCCAAGCTGACCGGCGCGTCCTACAAGCGCTTCGTCGAGATCGGCGAGGGCACGCACACGATCATCATGGAGAAGAACCGCATGCAGCTCTTCCGCGAGACCCAGCTCTTCCTCGACGAGCCGGGGCTGGGAACGTCGGGGAAGAAGTGAGCCTTCGCGGACACCGAGGTTTCAACACGAAGAGCACGAAAGCAGATTCAGACGCTTGGTCTGAAATGCGATGGGCCGAGTGTGGCCCGGTCCGAAACGCTCCCTTTCCTCCTTCACGAAGGCACGACGGCATCGCGGATAAGGCAGGCTCCCACTTTTGCCCAGCGCGGTAGCTACTGGGACCGCCGGCATCCCTGCCGGCAGGGTCCTTCCGGGCACCTTGATTCTCGGGCCTTTGAACGGGCTCACTGCCTTCTGCGGCTCCACAGAAGTCCGAGGGGAAAAGTCGGTGCCCTGGAGGACCCTGCCGGCAAGGATGCCAGCGGTCCCAGTAGCGGCTGTCCCCAGCGTGCCAAGCGCACCCGCTGGCGACGCCTTGATTCCCACCAAGCGTTCATGGGTGCTCCCTTTCCTCTTCGTGTCCTTCGCGGTGGTTTACAGAGCCTGCGAAGAAACTGCGTCGCTGGGAATTCGATGATTTGAGCAGAGCGCGTGTGTTGCAGATGACGATGGTGGCGGTTCGTTGGCGGCATGAACTTCTCCCAAGCTGACAAGGCGCGCCGTTTCCGGGCGCTGCACGAGAGCGGAATCTTCGTCCTCCCGAACCCGTGGGATGCCGGCTCGGCGCGCATCCTTGCGGCACTCGGCTACGAGGCGCTGGCCACGACGAGCGCGGGCCTCTCGTTCTCGCTCGGCCGGCGCGATGGCGAGGGGCTCGTCTCGCGCAACGAGGCGCTGGAACACTCGCGGGTCATCGTGGAGGCCACCGACTTGCCGGTGGCGGCGGATTTGGAGAATTGCTTCGGTCATGAGCCGGAGGTCGTGGCGGAGACGATGCGACGCGCGGCCGGCGTGGGCCTCGTCGGCGGCTCGGTGGAAGACGCCAGCGGCGACCCGGACAAGCCCATCTATGACTTCGACCTCGCCGTCGAGCGCGTCCGTGCCGCCGTGGCCGCGGCGCGCTCGCTGCCGTTCCCATTCACGCTGGCGGCGCGGGCGGAAAACTTCCTCCAGGGCCGGCCGGATCTACCGGACACGCTGCGCCGCCTGGAAGCCTTTGCCGCGGCCGGGGCAGACGTGCTCTACGCGCCGGGGCTGCCCGACCTCGACGCGGTGCGCGCAGTCTGCTCCGCCGTGGCGCCGCTGCCGGTGAACGCGCTGGCCGGCGCGAAGTTCACCGTCGCGGAACTCGCCGCGGCGGGCGCGCGGCGCGTTTCCATCGGCTCCAGCTTTCACCGCGCCGCGATGGGCGGCTTCCTGCGCGCGGCCCAAGAAACGAAGGAGCGCGGCACCTTCGCGTGGCTCGGCGAGGCGATGCCCTTCGCCGCCATCAGCGACTACATGGCGGGCCGAGCGCCGGACGCGTGAGCATCGGCGGCATCACATCGTGTCCTCAGCAGCGGCGGAGAGCGCGCCGGGCTTGGGCGGCCCGCCGCCGGCGCGGCGGGCGCGGAAGAAAGCGCGCAGCATCTCACCGCATTCCTCCGCGCGCACGTCGGGGGTGATCGCGCAGCGGTGATTGAGCGAGGGATGCTGGAGCAGGTTGAGCAGGCCGCCGGCCGCGCCGCCGCGCGGGTCCCCGCAGCCGAAGATCACGCGCCGGAGCCGCGCGTGGACCATCGCGCCGGCGCACATGGGGCAGGGCTCCTTGGTCACGTAGAGGTCGCAGTCGGCCAGCCGCCAGGCGGCCACGGCAGCCGCGGCCGGCGTGAGGGCGAGCAGCTCGGCGGGCGCGGGGGCGTCCTGGAGCGTTTCCACGTGGTTGGCCGCGCGCGCGATCACGCGGCCCCCGCGCACGATCACCGCGCCGCACGGCACCTCGCCGGCCGCCGCGGCGCGCGCGGCCTGCCGGAGCGCCTCGCCCATGAAGCGGGCGTCGTCGTCGAGCAGCTCGTCTGGGCCGGCTTGGGCGGCATAGGTCATATAGGTCGTATAAGTCGTATAGGTCATATTCCTTTCCCGGCTCGTGTCACCCGCCCCGCAATCCCTTGGCGGCCGGCGCGCCGGGGCGGAGCGTTTCAGCCCTGCCGCGCGGGCCGTGCCGCCGCCGGCTTTCCTCCAAACTATTCCATCCTGCCCATCCCCATGGCCTACGAACTCGCCCCGCTCCCCTACTCAAACAATGCTCTCGAGCCGCACATCGACGCGCGCACGATGGAGATCCATCACGACAAGCATCATCAGACCTACGTCACCAATCTCAACAACGCGCTCAAGGACCACCCTGAGCTCGCCGCGCTCCCGGCCGAGGAGCTGATCCAGCAGCTCGACAAGGTGCCCGAGGCCATCCGTCCCGCCGTCCGCAACAACGCCGGCGGCCACGTGAACCACACCCTGTTCTGGACCCTCATGGGACCGAACGGCGGCGGCGCGCCCACGGGCAAGCTGGCCGACGAGATCAACGCCGCCTTCGGCTCCCTCGATGCCTTCAAGGAGAAGTTCGCCGCCGCCGCCGCCGGCCGTTTCGGCTCCGGCTGGGCGTGGCTCGTGGTGAGCAAGGACGGCAAGCTGGAGATCGGCTCCACCGCCAACCAGGACAACCCTACGATGGGCAAGGCCATCACCGGCACCATCGAGGGCAAGCCCATCCTCGGCGTGGACGTGTGGGAGCACGCCTACTACCTCAACTACCAGAACCGCCGCCCCGACTACGTGAAGGCGTGGTGGAACACGGTGAACTGGGAAGCCGTGTCCAAGCTCCGCGGCTGAGCGCTCGCATGCAGCTTGGGAAGCTGCCGCGCTCATCCTCCTCTTCATGGCGCCCTCGGATCGTCCACGGTCCGGGGGCGCTTTTTTGTCCGCCCCTGGCTGGCTCCCTCATTTGCCTCCTGCCGCCGCGCCGTGCCCGGCGAGGTAGCCAGTGGTCCAGGCGGCCTGGAAATTGAAGCCGCCGGTGACGCCGTCCACGTCGAGCAACTCACCGGCGAAATGCAGGCCGGGCACGAGGCGCGACTCCATCGTGCGGAAGTCCAGCTCGCGCAGCGACACGCCGCCGCAGGTCACGAACTCGTCTTTGTTCGTGCTCTTGCCCGTCACGGTGAACTCGCTCCCCGACACCTGCGCGGCCAGCGCGCGCAGGCGGGCGTTGTCGGCGGAAGCCCAGCGGTCCTCGGGGCGGAAGCCGGCCGCGGCCACGAGGCGCTCCCACAGGCGCATGGGCAGCGTGAAACGGACGTCGCCGGCAATGATCCGGCGTGGAGCGGACTCGCGGGCGGCGCGCAACTCGCGCTCGATTTCCTCGGCGTTGCGCGCGGGATGCCAGTGGACGCGCACGGCGAAGCGGTATTGCCGCGTCGCCAACTCGCGTGCGCCCCACGCGGAAAGGCGCAGCACCGCCGGCCCGCTCAATCCCCAGTGCGTGACGAGCACCGGGCCGGTCTCGTCCAGCGAGGTGCCCGGCACCCGCACGCGCGCGGCGGGCACGCTCACGCCGGCGAGGCCGTGGAGGCGCTCGTCCGGGATGTTGAAGGTGAACAGCGAGGGCACCGGCTCGGAAACCGCGTGGCCAAACGCGCGCGCCACGGCCGGGCCGCCGGCGTTCGCCGCGCGCGAGGTGCCGGTGGCGAGGATCAGCTTCGCGCAGGTCATCGCGCGGCCGTCGTCCAGCGTGAGGCGGAAGCCCTCGGCCGTGCGCTCGACGGATTGGAGGCCGGCGCGGGTGAGGATCTGCACGCCGGCCGCGGTGGCCGCGTCGAGCAGGCAGCGGATCACCGTTTCGGAATGGTCCGTCGTCGGGAACATCCGGCCGTCACCCTCCGTCTTGAGCGGCACGCCGCGCGCCTCAAACCATTCCACCGTGTCCCGCGGCCCGAAGCGACGCATCGGCCCAAGCAACTCGCGGCTGCCCCGCGGGTAGCGCGTCACGAGCAGCGCCGGGTCGAAGCAGGCGTGGGTGACGTTGCACCGGCCGCCGCCAGAAATCTTTACCTTCCCCAGCAGGCTCGAAGACTTCTCCAGGATCACCACCGGCCCGCCGCCTGCCTCCGCCGCCGCGATGGCCGCGAAGAAGCCCGCCGCGCCGCCGCCCACCACCGCCACGCGGGGCTCAGCGAGAAATGCGGCGGTGGGGGAAGCCACGAAGGCCCCGCAGAGCCGAGCGAAGCGAGACGGCCGCCCTGAATAAAACCCGAAAGCAGGCGGCATCCACGAAGAGCCACGAAGGGGAAAACAAAGGAGGTGATGGTCTGCGCGCGCAGCTGAGGGCAATGCCGTCTATCTCCCCCGCGGTTCTTCGCGCCGGCCCATCGCGGAAAAGCGTAGGGGGGGGTGACCCGCACGGGGCCCCCCCCGCGGTTAGTGGTTGGTGGGGCGGGGTG
>CALMOL010000047.1:0-2190 GCA_937871685.1 uncultured Verrucomicrobiota bacterium | reverse complement strand
ACCCCGCCCTTTTTCGTTCTTCGTGGCCCTTCGTGTCTTCCTCTCGGGCTTACTTCGCCGGCATCTTGCCGTCGCGCAGCTCCCTGGCGAGGCGGGCGGCGCCATAGACCTTGTCGAGCGACTCGACGATCACGCGGGAGTCCACGCTCAGGGCGCGGCTTTCGCGGTCGTCGTAGGCGAAGTCGCCGGACAGGCTTTGGAGGTTGCCGTCGAAGATGATGCCCACGAACTCGCCGGCGCGGTTCACCATGGGCGAGCCGGAGTTTCCGCCGATGATGTCGTGCGTGCTCACGAGGTTGAAGGGCGTCTTCGGGCCGATCTTGGCGCGGGCCTTGGTCCACGACGGCGGCACGTTGAAGGGCTCGCGGCCTTTCTGCGCCTCGGAGCGGGCGAACATGCCGGCGACGTCGGTGAAGGCGGGCACGGGCTTGCCGTCCTCGGTGTAGCCCTTCACGGTGCCGTAGGAGAGGCGCAGGGAGAAGGTGGCATCGGGATAGCCACCCTGGCCCTCGACGGCGTTGCGCGCGGCGGCGAGCGCGGCTTGGCCCTGCTTCTTGACCTCGCCCTGCGAATCGGCGATGCGGCGCGCGGCGCGGGCCTCGTCGTCCACGAGGCGGGCGAGCTCGATCATCGGGTCCTTGGCGGCATCGACGGCGGCTTGGCCGCCCTCGTAGAGCTGCTTGCGCACGGCGAGGTCGCGCACCTTGGTGCCGTTGATGAGTTCGGCGGCGCGGGCGCGGGGCGACTTGCCGGCGAGGACTTTCTTCACGATCTCGGAGTCGGCGCCCATCTCCTCGGCGAAGTCTTGCAGGGCGAAGGACAGCTTCTGGATCTCGAGGTCGGTGTAGATCGGCTCGTCGGAGAAGAGGCCCAGCTCGAAGGGGCCCTTGTTGGAATCGGAATACTCGGGGAGGCGCTCGCCGTTGGGCTTCGGGCGCTCGGCGGCGGCGCGCAGCAGGCGGCGGGCGAGGGAATACGATTCCGAGTAGAAGGCTTGGCCGCCTTCCAGTTGGCGGATGGGCGCGTCGGCGGCGGCGAGGGCCTTCTGCGCCTCGGCGATCTTGTCGTAGGCGGCGAGGGCGGCGGCGAATTTCTCCGGGCTGGCGGAGAGCTTGGCCTTGAAGTCGGCCTCGGCTTTTTCCTTCACGGCGAAGAACTGCGGGTCGTAGAGCGCGGCGATGGCGCCGTCGCGCACCTTGCGGCCGTTTTGGATGCCGGCGAGCGGGTCCTTGGCGCGGCGGGCGTTCTCGGCGTCGCGCGCGGCCCACGAGAGGAGGGTGGCCTCCAGGCGCTTGACGCGGGCGAGCTGGCGGGGGAATTGCACGTCGCGCACGAAGCGCAGCTCGGCCACGGTCAGGAGGCGGCGGGTGGTGCCGGGGTTGCCCAGGACGAAGGTCAGGTCACCCTCGGCAGAGCCGTTGGCGGACCACTTGAGGAAGTCTTTCGGGTGGTAGGGCTGGCCGTTCTCGTAAACACGGAAGAGCGAGAAATCGAGGTCGTAGCGCGGGTATTCGAAATTGTCCGGGTCGCCGCCGAAGGCCGCCACGGCCTTCTCCGGCGCGAAGACGAGGCGCACGTCGGTGAAGCGCTTGAAGCGGTAGAGGTGGTAGGCGCCGCCCTGCCAGAGGGTGATGACGTTGGAGCGCAGGCCGGTCTTGTCCTGGGACTCCTTCTCGATGTCGGCGATGGCCTTGCGGCGGGCCTTGAAGGACGCCTCCGCATCGCCGGCGGTTTCGGCGGGCACGGCGGCGTTCACGCGCGCGGTCACGTCCTCAATGGACTCGAGCATGTTCAGCTCAAGGTCGGAGGCTTTCTTTTCCTCGGCCATCGTGCGCGCGAAGAAGCCGTTCTCGATGAGGTCGCGCTCCTTGGTGGAGAGCTTGCCGATGGCGTCCGCGCCGACGTGGTGGTTGGTGATGACGAGGCCGTCGGCGGAGACGAAGGAGCCGGAGCCGCCGGAATTGAATCGAACGGCGGAAAGGCGGACGTGGTCCATCCACGCGTCGGTCACGTCGAAGTTGTAGCGCTGCTTGAGCTGCTCGCGGGGGAGCTGGTTGGTGAGCCACATGCCTTCGTCGGCACGGAGGGTGGCGGCGGCGGGCAGCAGCAGGGCGAGGGAGGGAATTAATCGGCGGAGAAGCATGGCGCGAACGAGGTGGCAAGGGGGCCGGCACGAAACGGGCCGGCCGG
>CALMOL010000046.1 GCA_937871685.1 uncultured Verrucomicrobiota bacterium | reverse complement strand
GGCGCTTCACCGATCTCGTCACGCAGCGCCTGCTCAAGGCCGCCCTCGCCGGCGCCGCGCGCAAGGGGACTTGGGTCCGCGTCTTCCAGCCGCCGGTCGAGGGCCGCCTGACGCGTGGTTTCGAGGGCCTGGAGGTGGGCGATCGCGCGCGCGTCCGTCTGGCCGGCACCGACATCGAGCGCGGCTTCATCGACTTCGTGCGTGTCGCCACCCGGCCCATGGCTGACGTGGGGCATTGAAGACACCGCCGCGAGATGGAATCCTCGCGCACCGTGAAATCCATGAATGCCCTCCGCTTGGTTCTCCCCGCCCTTCTTCTTGCCACCGCGCTCTGCGGCCTTCCCGCGTGCAACACGATGGAGGGGATCGCAAACATGATCCCGAGCGGTAACAGCCGCGGCGAGGCTCCGCCCAAGCTGCCGCGCGCCCAGAAAGGCATCGTCTCAGCCATCCCCGACGTCGGCCGGCTGGTCGTGCTCCGGGACAGCAAGACCATCGCGGTGGTCAAGCCGTCCAAGCCGCTCGTCGAGCGATACGGTTTCTGGAAAGGGACCGAGCAAGTCGTGATCCGCTCCACTGACAACTCCGGCGAGTCCATCATTGAACTCTTCAACGTGCAGGGCGCCCAGCGCGTTGATGGCCTCCTGGCCTCGAAGGTGACGAACGGCAAGCCCGACTGGGCGGCATCGGTGAAGTAACGCGCGCCGGCGGTTCATCGCGTGGCAGAGACGTTCCGCAAAGGGCGCCGAGGCCATGAGCCGTGGGTTAACTGCCTACTCCCCACTGGATGAAACTTTGATCCAGCGGTCGATGGTCGGCATCCAACGCCAGATTGCTTCGGTCCACTTTTTCGCGCCCCGAGGCGCGACAGATCACCCTACGTCCAGGGTTCTGCCCTGCCGCCTCTTGTGTGGGGCATCTACCGCGAGCGGTCAGCGCCGCAGCAGATCGAGAACGCGACTATCGATTCGGCCCGTGATGGGCGCACCCGAGTCGCTTTGGAAGCTGGCCACGGCCAACGAGGTGTCGGCGCTGAAGTTGCCGTCGGTAGGCCCGGCGTAATAGCCGCGCTGCGAGAGCTTTTGCTGCGCTTCGAGCACCACGGCGCTGGTTTCGGGCTTGCCGGGCACTTCGCCGGGATAGGATGCCGGGCGCGGCCAACGCGCCGGCGCCGGGCTCGCGAGCATGGTCCGCGAGTCGGCCGTCGGCGCCGCGGGATTTCGCGGCCCGTCCGATCCGTTGGTGCTAAGGACACCGCTGAAGCCACCCGGTTCCTGCGTCGGACGCGGGGTAGTGTCACTGTCGGAGGAGTATCCACCTCCCCAGCCGTAGCCGCCGAACGGGTAATACCCGCCGCGGCCGTAGGAATGGAGCGGGTAATTGGATGAATAATAGCTCCGGGTAGATCGCCAGACGTAGCCATCCCTGCCGCGTGCCCCGTTTGGATATGCGCCGGGGGGAAGAGCGTAGGCCCCGTTGTAGCTCGTGCCGCTGCCGTAGGCAGAGTCGAGGCGCCGCGAGCCGGAAAATTGTCTCTCGCCAAGGCCGGGCCGGCCAAACGCCGCGACGCCACGGCTCGTGGTGGATGCAGTGGTGCCACCTCGGCTCACGGAGGCGCTGCTCCGCGCCCCGCCGGAGGTGGACCCACGGGCGGAAGAAGCGCTGCCACCGTGGCTTCCGCTACCCGAGCTGCCGCTCGTGGCGGCTCCGTTTCCATTGCCACCACCGCTTCCCCCGCCGCCGCGGCCTTGGGCGGGCAGCAAAGCAGGTAGCAGCAAGGCGGCCAAGACGGCGGGAACTAAGCGAATCAGGCGCGGGCTCATAGGAAGGAAGGAGCGGGGAAATGGCGCTCCGTTGTTAGGGGTAATCGGCTCAACCCGGGTCGCAGGATTCCTCCAAAAGGGTCACACGCCAGTGGCGGCTAATGCGCGCGGCGAAAAGAGGAGCCATCCTGCCCGCCGCGGAGAAGACGAAGCCGCGGTCCCCCCATGCAAATCGGAATCGATTCCTTCGCCGCGATCGACGCGGACCCGCGCACCGGCCCGCCGCTCCGCCCGGAGGAGCGGCTGCGCAACCTGATCGAGGAAATCGAGTTGGCCGACCAAGTGGGCCTGGACGCGTTTGGCGTGGGCGAGCACCACCGACCGGAGTTCCTCGACTCGGCGCCCACGATGATTCTCGCCGCGGCGGCAGCGCGCACGCGGCGCATCCGGCTGACGAGCGCCGTGACGGTGCTCTCGGCGGCAGACCCGGTGCGCGTGTTCCAGGAGTTCGCCACGCTCGACCTCCTTTCCGGCGGCCGCGCGGAGATCGTGGCCGGGCGCGGCTCCTTCACCGAGGCGTATCCACTCTTCGGCCTAGACCTGGCGGACTATGACTCGCTCTTCGCCGAGAAGCTCGACCTCCTGCTGCGGCTGCGCGAGGGACCGCGCGTGCGCTGGTCGGGCCAGCACCGGCCAGCGCTGGACGGCTCGGTGGGCGTGTATCCGCGCCCGCTACAGGATCCGCTGCCGGTGTGGCTAGGCGTGGGAGGATCGCCGGAATCCTTCGTGCGCGCGGGCGCGCTGGGCCTGCCGCTGATGGTGGCGATCATCGGTGGTGAGCCGCGGCGCTTTCGCCCGCTGGTGGACCTCTACCGCGAGGCCGGCCGGCGTGCCGGACACGCGCCCGAGAAGCTCAAGGTGGGACTGCACATGATCGGCTTCCTCGGCGCAACGGCCGAGCAGGCCGCGGACGACTTCTTCCCCGGCTACGCGCACACCTTCGCCAAAATCGGTCGGGAGCGCGGCTGGCCGCCCCCAACCCGTGCGCAGTTTGACGCGTTGCGCGGGCCGACGGGCGCGTTGCTCATCGGCGACGCGGCCTTGGTCGCAGAAAAGCTGCTGCGCGTCGCCGCGGCCTTGGGCGGCCCGGCACGCGTGAACTTTCAGATGGCCGTGGCCGCGCTGCCGCACGCCGCGATGCGGCGCTCGATCGAGATTCTCGGCGGGGAAGTGGCGCCGGCCGTGCGCCGTGCGCTGGGCGTCACTGCTTCTTGAGGGTCACGATCAGCGTCCAGGCGAGGCCGGGCTTGGCCGCCACGTTGACCCGGAAGTCGCCGGCCTCGGCAAAGCCGCCCTCGAAGCTGCGCCCGTCGGAGCCCTCGGTCTGGTCCGCCCCCTTGGAATCGAGCACCGCCAGCTGAGCGGCGTTCTTGGGCGATGCGAGCTTCATCTTGCAGGTCAGGTCCGCGCCGATGCGCAGGATGTAGGACTTGTCGCCGGTGCCCTTGAGAGTCTGCGTGCCCGTTTCTTTCGAGAACTCGATCCGGGTGGGCTCCTGCGCGAGCACAAGGGAGGGGTCGGCGCACGGGATGACGGCGAGGGAGACGGCGGCGAGGGACTTGAGATAGTGATGTTTCATGCGCGCGTTTATCAAAGTGCCGCCGCCGCCGTCAAGCGCAGGCGAATGCCTCAGCAAGGCCCCGGCAATCACCGGCTTGACACGCAAATCCTCCCTGAAGATTTTGTGGCGGCCCTCCCGCCATGAAGATCATCCTCTGCTCGACGCTTGCCTCCCTCGTCTTGGCCTCCTCGCTCGCGGGCCAAGAGCGCTCCCCGGTGCAGGGAACGCAGCGCATCGCCGGGCGCGAGGTGGCGCGCCTCGTGGTGGCGCAGGCGATCCCTTTCCAGTCCGCGGCCTACGACTCGACCGCTCGCTGGAGCGCGACGGTGGCGGTGATCCCGGCGGCGCAATACGTCCCGGTGAGCGAGGACCAATATGGCGTTTATTTCCAGTCCACGGCCGGCATGGGCGCGGTGCGGGAGGCCGAGGGTAGCTATTCCTCCGGCGGGCTTTACGTGGGCAAGCAAAAGCTGGGCGACGTGCATGCGTATTTCGGCGATGCCCGCGGCCAGGGCCGAATCCTCAAGTCGCAGTTTGCGTTGCCTCCAGAGGCGCAGAAAAAGCTCCTCGTGGCGCAGGCGGGCAAGGGCGGCAAGTCCTGATGACCGGGCCGGCGGCGGCTATTTCTTCAAGCGGGTGATTTGCACGCTGACGATCTTCCATTGCCCGTTCTTGCAGATGTAGATGTCGATGTAGCGGTAGCTTGAGGAGAAGGGCTTTCCCTCGGACATGCCGGTCATGCGCGTGCGGCCGCTCAGCAGCGCGGTGTCGCCGTAGAGCCGGACCTCGAAGTCCTCCACGGTGTAAGGGTTGATGACGAGCTGGCTGGACACGAGTTCGTCCACGAAGGCCGCGCGGGTCACAATGTCGGCGTCGCCGTCGATCTGACGGAAGTCCTCGCTCATGTTGGCCTCGATGGCGGCGCGGTCCTTGCGCACGATGGCCTTGTCCCACGCGTCCGCCTGCCGGGTGAGCGCCGCGATGGTCGCGGCGTCGGACTCCGCGGAGGCATTTTGTGCCGGCCCGCCCAGGGCGAGGATCGTCGCGAGGAAAGCGACGACGAGGTGGAGAGGAGAGCGCATCCCGCGAGGCTACGTCCCGCGTCACCGTCGTGCGAGCCCGCGCGCCGGCCGGGCGTCAATTAGTGAGAATCGATGGATCGTCGCTCGTCACTTCCTCGATCGGGGGAATGTGAGAGAGCCGCTTGCGACCAGACGCGGCGATTCGACGTTCGACCTTCCTGCCACGCCATGCCGATCACTTCCGGCCCCGCCGACTCCCACGCGCTCTTTCCCGGCTTCGCGCGGCGCACCTTGCCCGGCACGGACGGCGTGATGCTGCGCGCCGTGGTTGGGCCATCGAATGGGCCGCCGCTGCTCCTGCTGCACGGCTACCCGCAGACGCTCGCCATCTGGCACCGCGTGGCACCCGCGCTGGCGCGAGAGTTTACCGTGATTGCCACCGACCTGCGCGGCTACGGCGAGAGTTCCAAGCCGCCGGGAGGCAAACGTCACGAGGCTTACTCCAAGCGCGCGATGGCGGCCGACCAAGTGGCCGCCATGCGCTCGCTCGGGCACGAGGAGTTCTTCCTCGCCGGGCACGATCGCGGCGGGCGCGTCGCACATCGCCTGGCGCTCGATCATCCCGAGCGCGTGCGGCGGCTGGCGGTGCTCGACATCGCGCCCACGCTCGACATGTATCGCGACACCTCGGAGGTCTTCGCGCGAGCCTATTGGCACTGGTTCTTCCTCATCCAGCCGGCGCCGATGCCCGAGCGGCTGATCGGCGCGGAACCGGCGTTCTTCCTGCGCTCGAAGCTCGGCAGCCCCGGCGGCGGGCGGTCCAGCCTGGCGATGTCCGATCCCGCGGCGCTGGCGGAATACGAGCGCTGCTTCTCGAACCCGGAGACGATCCGCGCCACCTGCGAGGACTACCGCGCGGCCGCCGACCTTGACCTCGAGCACGATGAGGCCGACCTCGACCACCGCATCGCCTGCCCCCTGCTGGCGCTGTGGGGGAAGCGCGGCACGATCGAGCGATGCTTCGACGCGCGGGAGCTTTGGACGGAACGCTGCGCCGGCCCGCTCAAGGCCGAGGCGCTGCCCGGTGGGCACTACCTCGCCGAGGAGCTGCCGGAGCTGGTGCTCGCGCGCTTCCGCGCCTTCTTCGCCGCATGAATGCCTCGCTCCCCGTGGACTCCGCGCGCCTCGCCGGCGAGCTGGAAGAGCTGGCCCAGTTTTCCGAGGCCGCTCCTCCGGCCGTCACGCGCGTGCTTTTTTCCGAGGCTGACCTCGCGGCGCGGGCTTGGCTTCGTGCGCGCTACGAGGAAGCCGGCCTGGTGGTGCGCGTGGACCCGGTGGGCAATGTCTTCGCGCGCTGGGAAGGCACGGACCCTTCGCTCGCGCCCGTCGCCACCGGCTCGCACATCGACGCCATCCCAAACGCCGGCCGCTTCGACGGAACCGTGGGCGTGCTCGGCGCGCTGGAAGCCGTTCGGGCGCTGCGGGCCGCGGGCTTCCAGCCGCGGCGGCCGATCGAGATCATCCAGTTCACCGCCGAGGAACCGACCCGCTTCGGCCTGGGCTGCCTCGGCAGCCGTCTCCTCGCGGGCACGCTGGCGGCCGAGCAGGCCGCCCTCTTGCGCGATCCCGAAGGCCGTGGGCTGGAAGACCTGCGCGCCGCCGCGGGCTGCACCGGCGACCTCGCCGCGGTGCGCCTTCCGGCCGGCGCCTGCGCGGGCTTCGTCGAGCTGCACATCGAGCAGGGGCCGATCCTCGAGCGCGAGGGCCTCGCCATCGGCGCGGTGGAGAAGATCGCCGCGCCGTCCTCGGCCCGCGCGCGCTTGATCGGCGAGGGCGGCCACGCCGGCGCGGTGCTGATGCCGCAGCGCCATGACGCGGGCCTCGCCGCCGCGGAAATCGCGCTGGCCGTCGAGCGCGCGGCACGGGGCGGCGGAAGCGCGGATGCCGTTGGCACCGTGGGCGTGTTCCGCGTCGCGCCCGGCGCGATCAACAGCGTTCCGCACACGGCCTGGATCGAGATTGACCAGCGCGACACGAATCCGGCCACGCTTGCGCAGGCTCGCGGAGAGGTGCACCGCGCGGCCGAGGAGATCTGCGCGCGGCGCGGCGTGCAGCTCGAGTGGGAGGTCATCAACGCGGACGAGCCGGCCAGCAGCGCGCCGGAACTGGTGGACACCGTGCGCGAGGCCGCCCGCGCGCTGGGCCTGCGCGAGATGCCGATGGTGTCGCGCGCCTACCACGACACGCTGTTCATGGCGCGGGTCTGCCCGGTGACGATGATCTTCATCCCTTGTCGCAACGGCTGGAGCCACCGGCCGGACGAGTTTGCCGCGCCCTCCGCCGTCGCTGCCGGCGTGGCCACCCTGGCGGAAACGTTGCGTCGCCTGGCTGGCTGAGGACTTGGTCGAATCCACGCTGGCGGTCGGAGCGCGGGCGGATGCACGTTGCCTGTGTCAACAAGTCGGACGTGCCAGCCGCGAGCGACGCGGGCTTCGATTCATCCTCGCAAACGCAAGCGCTGCCTTCGCCATGAACTCGCCGATTTTTCCTCGCGCTGCCGCGCCCGCCCTGCTTCTCGCCGTCGTCCTCGCCGGCTGCACCAAGGATGATGACAACTACCACCCCATCGGCCGCGCCGCGACGCGAAGCGAGACCGAGCCGCCGGTTTACCAGATCCAGGACGACGACAAGCAAATGATGCGCGCCAGCCGACGCGCGCGCACGTCGGTGGGCAAGTTTATCACCGCCCTGCGCCAGCCGACGTCCGACCAGCGGGACTTCGCGGTGAAGAAGAAATTCGTGAAGGATGGCGCCGTCGAGCACCTCTGGCTCTCGGACGTGAAGTTCACCGGCAACCGCTTCGTCGGCGTGGTGGACAACACCCCGCGGGAAATTTCCGGCCTCTGGGCTGGCACGCGAGTTTCCGTGAACCCGGACGAGATTTCGGACTGGTCCTACGTGGACAAGGGCGTGCTGGTGGGCGGCTACACCGTGCGGGCGCTGCTGACCGAGCTCTCGCCGGCCGAGCGGGACAAGTTCCTCCGCCGGGCGGACTTCCGCCTCAATCCTTGATTTCCCCCCAATCCATTCGTGCCATGAAGAAACTGTTCTCCTTCTTTTCCCTGTCGGTTGGCCTCGGCGTCGCGTTGCTTTTGTCCGGATGCGCCGTCGGCGGCAGCTACGGCTACGCCGACGTGGCGCCCGTTGGAGCTGGAGTTTACTACGGCGACTACGGTGCCTACGGCAGTCCCTACTACGGCGGCTATGGCCCTTACTACGGCGGCACCACGATCGTGGTCGGGGGAAATCGGGGCTATCGTCGCGGCTACTACGGCGGCCACCATCTCTACGGTGGGCGCTTTGCTTCGGCCCGCGGCACGGGATTCGGGGCCGGTCGGGGTTTCGCGCGTCCGGGCGGTGGGCTTCGTAGCCCGGGCATCGGCGCCGGTCGAGCCGCCGCGCGGCCGGGCGGCGGGCGGCGCTGAATCGATCACTCTCGCCAGGCAGTGCGCTTCAAGGTCGGCGGCGCGCCCCCCAGCTGCCGCATCACCGCCTCGATCTCGGTCGCGAAGGCCGCAAGCGCGGGCGCGGTGACGGCCGTGTGGTTGCAGCCGAGCAGAATGGGCTGGCGTCCTTGGATGAGGAAGATGGGCGCGCCGGAGTCGCCGATAATCACCGGCGCGGCAAACGGCGCGCGGCGCGGATCGATCGCTGGTCGATGCAGAGTGGTATTGCCGGGAACCTCCATCCATTCGTGCACAAGCGCTTGGCGCTGCTGGTTGAAGCAGAGCAACGGGAGGAGACGGCTGCCCGATGTGGCCGGCCGCGGCGCGTAGCTGGCGGGGAGAATGGGATACACTGCCACGCTCGCCGGCACATCCTCGTCGAGCACCCCCACGCAGATGTCGGTCGCGCCGACCACCGCCACTTGGCGCAGGATGCGCGAGACGATCACGCCGTCGCGCCCAACGAAAAGGAGCACCGACCCCGGCCCCGGGTGAAAGTGCGTGGCGAAGATAACGTGCCGCCGCGAGACGAGGGTGCCATAGCCGCGGTTGCCACCGGTGCCGTCGAGGTTGGCCGAGTTCCACACGCTGACGCCCGACAAGTCGAGGTCGGCTGCCCACGAGCCAGCGTTGCGCACGAAGCGGCCGGGCGGCACGTAGGTCGAGAACAGGCTCAGGGCCGTGGCCGGCGCGCGCCCGGCAAGGCGCTTGTCCACGCCTCCCTGCGCCTCGGCGCGCGAAACCGAGACCGGCGCCGGTGCCAGTTGCGCCGAAAGACTGCCGGCCGAGACCAAGGCGAGGATCAGGGCAAGGGCGCGGCGCAGACCAAGGGCGGGCATCGGTCTGCCGAAGCTACGCCGGATGGCGCGAATGGCGAGTAGCCGCGCGGGCAACTCAACCCGGTGGGGATCCAGCGGACCGCGTGAACAACCGAGCGGTCGCGGCCAATGCGTGGGCGTCGGCGAGCACATCACCCGGGCGGTTACCCTCGCCCAGCAGTGAGCCGCCCCACCGCATCGCCAAGTATTGCGCGCTCAGGCGCAGCGTGGCGAAGAGCGGTTCGGCGAAGGCGGGGTCCGTGTCGGAGTAGGTCGAGATCGCCCACATGGTCTTGCCAGCCATGCGCGCCTTGAAATCAAGGCCCGGCACGCGCATCCAGCCAGACCAGTGGTCGAGATAAAGCTTCGCCGCGGCCGGCAAGCCATACCAATACACCGGCGCCACGATCACCAAATCGGTGGCCGCGAACGTCGCCTCGAGCAGCTCGGCTGCCGGGCCGGCGGGGAGCGGATACGCGCCGTCGCCCGCGTGCCGGCGATCCTCGAAAGGCGGCAGCGGGAAATCGGCCAGCCGCATCCAGCGCCGGCCCGTGCCTGCCGGCAGGGCCTCGGCCGCGCGCCGGGCGAGGAGTTCGGAGTTTCCGTCCGCCCGCGCGGAGCACACGAGGAAGAGGAATCGGCGGCGGTCGTCGGGAGCGCTCATGTCGGGGCCGAAGCTCTCCCTTCCCGCGCGGCGCGCAAACCGCCGCGGGAAGCGGCATTCG
>CALMOL010000045.1 GCA_937871685.1 uncultured Verrucomicrobiota bacterium | reverse complement strand
GGCGCAGGCGGTCCACGTCGGGCTGGATGAGCGGGTTGACCGGCGGCATCGCGGCGGGCGCGGTGCGCGAGTCCCATGCCAGCGGTGCGGCAAGGCGAGCGCCGGAGGCAGTCACGAGCACGCCCCGGCCGGTGCGCTGCGGCGCGGTGAGGCGCACGTCCTCCACGCGGTAAGGCGCGCCGTTGCGGTGGCGGATGAACCGGTTCATCTCGGACACCACGAACGGCCGCGAGCCGCGCCGGCCGTAAACCACGGTCTGGCCGCCGGTCTCATCCACGGTGCGGTCGCGGTCGAGGCCGCGGGAAACGGCCACGATCTCATGACCGTGCGCGTGGTAGGTGGCGATCAGGCGCGGCGAGGGCGGCGGCGTGAAGCCCATGTGGCCGGGCACGGTGTCGGGCGTGATGAGCGAGAGGACGCGCATGCCGTTGTGGCCGTCGGCCACGATCGCATACATGGAGGCGGCCACGGAGCCGACCTGCACGGCGTGGGTGTCGTTGAGCTGGCCGCCGGCGTTATACATCAGGTGGAAGCGCGGCCGGGCGGCGTTCTCGATGTCGATGATCGCCAGGCCCTCCTTGCCGTTGGCCACGTAGGCGAAGGTGCGCGCGAGGTAGAACCGTTTCGCATCGCGCAGGCGCACCACGCCGCCGGTGGGCACGGGGCGGTCCGGGTTGGAGATGTCGAAGGCCTTGAAGCCCTCGTCGTCGGTCACGTAAGCGTATTGGAACTGCACCGACACGGCGCGGGGGTTGCGCAGGTAGGATCCGCGATACTGGCCCACGAGGCGCGGCTGAAGCGGATCGGACACGTTGATCACGAACAAGCCCTGCGGCGAGGTGATGTAGAGCCGCTCGCCGGCCATCCACACGAAGGTGGCACCGGTCAGCAGGCCGCCCGCGGAGCCCTTGCCGCCCTTGTCGTCGATGGCGCCGGGATTGTAGGTGGCGTCCTTCTTGAGGAAGCGGTTGTCCGGGTTGCCTTGATACAACACGCGCACGTCGGAGACCACGAGGCCCTCCACGGTGTCGGTGCCGAACATGTAGCCGTAGATCTTTCGGATGGGCTGCTCCTCGTTGTCGGGGTTGCGCTTGCGCGAGGGGTCGATGGCAAGCGTGGACGGGATGGCCACGGAGGTGGCGATGCCCTTGGTCGGGACGCGCTTGTATTCGCCCAGCGGGGAATTCGGCGAGTTCACGATGCGCTCGGAGAAGCCCTTGTTGTCGATCTGCGCGACGTCATACACCTCCAGGCCGCGCTTGCCGGCGGCGGTATAGACGAACTCGCCGCGCAAGGTGAGGTCGAGCACCTCGCCGTGGTGCTCGTAGGCTTCCTTGAGCTCGCGGTGGTCCTTCTCGACGAAGTTCCGGAAGTTGTCCGGGTAGGCGATCTCGTGGAAGCGCGAGCCGATGGGTGCCTGCGGCTCCTCGCGCTCGGTCCAGACGACGCCGTAGAGGCCGTGCTTCTCGGCGCCCACGTAGGCGTAACGGCCGAAGAAGTTCACCGTGCCCGTGCCAAAGCCGAGCATCTGCGCCATCCAGGCGTTGTTGTCGCCGGCCTTGGAAAGGTGGCAGTCGGTGCAGTTCTTCGTCGTGTTCACCGACGAGGTGGTGTGCGCGAAGTGCGGGTTGAAGGCCTGGCCGGAGTAGCCCTCCCACGAGATGGTCTGCTGCTGGGAATAGATCCACTCACGCGAGGCGTTTTGCGAGCCGACGAGCACGGCGGACGACGAGCGCACCACGGCGAGCTTCTTCTGCTTCACGGTGCCATCGATGCCGAGCATGAACACGTCATCGCGCACCACCTGCGGATTGTAGGAAACGAAGTTGCGGCTCGTGGTGCCCTCGAACTTGTTCTGCGGGGTGCGCGTGTTCGCGCGCATCGGGAGATGGCAGCCGAAGCACGAAGTGGCCCACGAGGTGTGGCAAATCTGGCATTCGATCTTCTCGTGCGAGTGGGCCAGCGTGCCGTTTTGGTCGGCGCGCGCGGGGATATCGCCCCACGTCACGCCGTCGCGGTGGAGGGTCTTCGAGTAGGCGGACTTCGGGTTATAGTGCGGGCGCGGCTCGGCGGAGTAAATGTTGCGGCCGTTGTCGCGCATCGGCTTGTGGCGGTAGTTGGCCGTGTAGCTCGGGTCCACCGTGTCCATGGTCTGAGGCACCTCCCAGATCATGTTCGGGTCCATCGCGGAGCGCTGGTAAAGGACGCGGCGGGCGCGGAAGAGCGGGCGCTTCTCGTTGTCCACGGCTTGGACGGCCGGCGCGCCGTCCTTGGGCGGAAGCATCACGGGCTCCTGCTCCTCCTCCCACCAAAACCGGGCGCCCCACGTCGTGACGGACTCGGCGAGGGAGACCTTACCGCCGGTGTTGGAGGTGACGAGCGTGGGCCGCTTGTCGATGGTGCCGTGGCAGTCGATGCACGCGATGGAGGTGGCGTTGCGCGCCTCGGTGAAGAGGCGGCCGTCGCCATGCACGTCCTGAAGGAAGTGGCAATCCATGCACTGCATGCCGTTCGCCAAGTGGATATCCTTGAGGTGAACGGCCTTTTGGAACTTCGCCGGATCGTCGTGGCGGATCGGGGCGTCGTCCTGGTCCATCAGCGTGCCCTTCTTGTCCTTCTTGAAGATGGCGCGGAACACCCAGCCGTGGCCATGGTAATCGGCGAACTGCGTGTGCTTGAGGCCGGGATTCAGCTCCGAGACCTTGTCGAGGAAGCCAAGGTCGCCCCACAAGCCGCGGGCGGCGGCGAGCTCGGGGTTTTGGCGCACGGCCACGGCGAGCTGCTCGTCGGTGGGATTCTTCTGCTGCTTGGGATACATCCGCTCGGCGTCGATCTCCTGGTCCCACCACACGTAGCCGAGGTAGGGATTCACGAAGAGGTTGCCTTGGTGCATGTGGCAGGACATGCACATCGAGGATGGGATGGTGCGCGTGAACTGGTGCGAGATCGGGTGCGCGCGCTCGTTCTTGCGGATGGTCGGGTCGTTCGTGAACGAGAGACCCTGATTGCCGAACTTGGCATACCAGCCGGAGTTCGTGGGCGAGCGGTCGTTCGCATAGACCGTGTGGCACGCGGTGCAGCCGCTCTGGCGGTAGTCGCCGGCGTGGTCGTTCGTGCCGGGGAAAGGCAGGAGCGGGTCGTTCAGGCGGGTCTTCTGCGCGCCAAGAGCGGTGGGGTCGGTGCGCAGGCGGGTGCCGAAGCCGCGCTCGGAAAGGGCGCGCTCGGGCTTGCCGGGCAGGGCGATCGGCTCGGGGCTGCCGATCTCCGGCGGCTTGACGCCGCCCTTCTCGAAGGTGCGGAACACGTTGCCCGGCTGCGTGATATTGTAGCGCGGCAGCGGGATGAGGATGTCGGTGATGCCCTCGTATTTCTTTTGGTAAGCCGTCACCTTCACGTCGCGGCCCGTCTTGGGGTCCACGGCCTTGGTGGCGAGCGGCGCGCCGTCGCGGGCGTAGGCTTGGCCGAAGACGTAGGTCTTGAGCGGAAAGCCGCCGTTGTTGTAGAGCGCCGCGCCCCACAAGTGCGCGCCGTGGGACATGATGTTGTGCGAGACGTGCGCGATGGACTCCTGATGGCAGAGGCCGCAGGCGTCCTGGACGATGCGCAGGTCGGCTGGATTGATGAAGCGGATGAACTCCGGGTTCTCGTGGTTGTAGATCTGGACGAGGTTGTTGATGTTCGCGGAGGTCTTCCAAAACTCGGGATACGTGGGCTGGACGTGCGCCTGCTCGACGCGCAGGCCGCGGCGCGCGTTGCCGCCATGGCAGTCGGTGCAGCCGAGCACCACGTAGGGCGACTTGTGCATGGGCTCGACGCCCTGATGGCACTCAAGGCAGCCGGCGCTCTTGCCGTCGGCCTCGGCCACGGTTTGGTCGATCCAGTTGCGCTTGGGCAGCGTGGCGCGCGAGGAACGCACCTCGGTCGAGACCGAAATCATCGGCCCCATACCGGTGCCGCGGCGCTCGGTGACGGTGGCGGTGGTAAGGGGCGTGGTGGGCAGCGCGGGCACCGTGGACTGGCCAGGAACGTTTGGAGTCTGCGGCGGGCGCGGGCCGGGCGTGTCCTCGACGGGGAGCGGCTTTGTCCCCTCCGGCGTGACCTCTTGCCCAGGCGGAAGCTGCGGCACCG
>CALMOL010000044.1:7263-9104 GCA_937871685.1 uncultured Verrucomicrobiota bacterium | reverse complement strand
CGCGCTCGGCCCGCTGGGGGCGGTCGCTCCTGGGACCGCTGGCATCCCTGCCGGCCGGGTCCTCCAGGGCATCTGACTTCTCGCCTTCGGGCTTCGGCGGCCACAGAAGCCACGGAGCCCGCGCGAAGGCCCGAGAACCCAGGTGCCTGGAAAGACCCTGCCGGCAGGGACGCCGGCGGTCCCAGGAGCGACCGTGCTGGGCAAAGGTGGGGGTGCGCCTTGTCCGCGAAGCCTGCGGTGCGCTCGTGAAGCGAGCAGCCGAGGGACCCCAGACTGGGCCACGTGCCGCCCACCGTATTTCACGCCAAGCGTTTGCGCGTCGGGGAATCGAAACGAGGGTTTGATTCTCGCTGGGCTCCCTGGCCACAAATTTCTTGCCATTCCCGAGACTCTCGGCATGGTGCCCGCCCCGTTCGCAGGGCAAAAGGCTTGGTAGCTCAGTTGGTAGAGCAGAGGACTGAAAATCCTCGTGTCGGGGGTTCGATTCCCTCCCAAGCCACGCCCCCCTTTCGCACTCGCGAGAGTCGCAGGCACAGGATCGACGAGCCGAGCGGCCAGTTGTCTGGGCTCATGCCGGGCGGCGAGACGCGGCCGTCTCCTCCGCTCGCTGCAGGGCGGCCAGCGCCATCGCGAGGGTGTCGGCGAGCGGACCGCCCGCCGGCACGAACAGCGCGTCATCGGAGCGATCCTCATGGGCAGTAGCGGCGTCGGTCGGCGGCTCCAGCGTGTGCATTTGATTAGCCACGAGACTCGTCGGGAAGAAATGCCCGGCGCGCTGGCCGACGCGGGCTTGGACCGTGCCTGCCTCCACGGCCAGAAACACGAAGCGCGGCTCGCCCGGCGGCAGCCCAGCGCGCAGGGCGTCGCGATAAGATCGGCGCAGCGCCGAGCACGCGAGCACCACCGGTTCGCCGCGCGCCCGGCGCGCGCGCAGCTCGGCGCTGAGCGCGAGGAGCCACGGCGCGCGGTCCGCGTCGTCCAGCGCGTGGCCGGCGTGCATTTTCTCGCGGCTGGCGGGCGAATGAAAATCGTCCGCGTCGAGGAAGGGGCGGCCCAGCGCCTCAGCCAGAGCGCGCCCGACGGTAGTCTTGCCGGAGCCGGACACGCCCATCACCACGACCGAGGCGACGGCGGAAGACGAAGAGGCATCCATGATGGAGAAAAAGGAGCACGCCGGCTGGCACGCGACTCTGCCAGCGCCCGCGCGGGCAGCGCGAGCAGATTTCCGCGCGCTGACGGACCCAGACCGAACACTCAGAACTTCGCGCGCCGGTTGCACGACCGACGCGGGAGCAACTGCGCCATTAGCAAGAGGGGCAAGCCGACAATCGCATGCAGCCACCACGCAGCCGCCACTCCCGCGAGGCACAGGCCAAGCTAAAGCCACCAATGCCAGCGCGGCCGTTGCGCCGCCTGCGCCCAACGCCGCGCGTTTGCCACGTTTCCCCAAACCGCGCCCACGCCCACGAGTCATAGAGTCCCACGGCCAGCCAAGCCACCCGCGGCAGCCCCGGATCGTTGCCGGTCTCCGCTGCCACCGCGCCAACGGGTGCCCATCCGTGTGCGCCGTGACTAGCTTGCAGCAACACGGGGATGCGTGCGGGCCGTCTAGGTGCGAAGTCTCAAGCCAACGATGATCACGCACGTCCGCATCCAAAACTTCCGTTCTTTCGTGGACCACGCCAAGCCTGCGCATGGATCTCGATGACCTGGCGGACTGGGGAGGTGCAGATGGAGCATGGCTGACGATTCCCGCCGCATGAGGTTCCGCGCCGTCCTGTTCTGGATTCATCTGGTGGCTGGCGTTCTTGCCGGGCTGGTCATCGCGGTGATGTGCTTCA
>CALMOL010000044.1:0-7253 GCA_937871685.1 uncultured Verrucomicrobiota bacterium | reverse complement strand
CCCGCCGCCGATTCCTCCTCCCCGGCTATCCCGCGATCAGCTGGCGGGGGGGTGCGCGCGCGGTTTCCCAACGTGCCGGCGCAGCTCGGCGTCACCGTGGCGGCCGATCCGGGGCAGGCGGTGGCCTTCAACGCCGGGCGGGGGCGGAACCTTTACGCCAGTCCCTACACCGGCGCGGTGGCCGAGCCGGGCGCGAAGAGCACGCGCGACTTCCTGCGCGCGATGGAGGACTGGCACCGCTGGCTGGGCACGCGCGACGACGCCCGACCGGTGGGCAAGGCGATCACGGGAGCGTGCAACGCGGCCTTCCTCGTGCTGGCGGTGACGGGTCTCTACCTGTGGTGGCCGCGCTCGTGGAAGGCGGCGGCGCTGCGGCCTTCGGTGTGGTTCGTGGGGCGGCTGCGCGGCCGGGCGCGCGATTGGAACTGGCACAATGTCCTCGGCCTGTGGTGCGCGCCGATCCTCATCGTCCTCACGCTCTCGGGCGTGGTGATTTCCTACCGCTGGGCGAGCAACCTCGTCTTCACGGCCACGGGCAACATGCCCCCTCCGCCCGGCGGCGCGCCGGGGCCGATCGAGGTGGCGCGGCCGGCGACGGATGCGCAGCCACTCGGCTACGACGCGCTCTTCGCCGCGGCGCGCGCGCAGGTGGCGCAATGGGAGACGATCTCGCTGCGGTTCGCGGCCGCAAACTCGCGCGACAGCGAGCGATTGCCGGCGGTGACGGCCGCGATCCGCCAGCCGGGGAATTGGCCGCTTTTCTCGGTGCCGACGTGGCAATTGGACCCCTTCACCGGCACGGTGCTGAAGCAGGAGAGCTTCGCGGATTTCAACGCTGGCCGCCGGGCGCGCACGTGGTTGCGCTTCCTCCATACCGGTGAGGCGCTCGGATGGCCGGGGCAGCTCGTGGCGGGCGTGGCGTCGCTGGGCGGGCTGTTCCTCGTGTGGACCGGATACGCGCTCGCGATCCGGCGCTGGCGGCGGAAGTCAGGAGCAACGTTGCCAGCGGAATCCTGGTCATCCGTCTGACTTTTTTCGACTCGAGCATCCGCAAATTCACGGGCTGCAAATTTCACCTCCCCTGTCCAGCCTGCGGCTACGCGGCTGATGTTTCCGGAGCGCCGGATTGCGGCTTTGTCTCGGCGACGGAAACGGTGCGGTGCCTCGATTGCCGAAAGCTTCATGACATCCTGGTGTCCCAAAGGGCCGGCGACCACGAGTCCGAGCCCTAGGTGGACCAGCCTCGCCGTTACCCGAAGCGAGCGCATCATCACATCGAGCCACGGGAGCTGCCCGGCCCATGTCCCCACCGCGAACAAACGCTCGCATGGGACATTTCCCAGGGGATGACGATGCGGGACTGATTTGCCTCGCGCGGAGCAGTCTTATCCCACCGCGGCTGGCTCGGCGGCAGGGGCGTCCACCCATTTGCCGTGCTCGCGGATGAGGTCCTGGAGGCGGGCGACAGCCTCGTCGCTGGGGATGTTGAACTTCACGGGCTTCTTGCCGACGTAGAGGTTGATCTTGCCGGGGGCGCCGCCCACGTAGCCGAAGTCGGCGTCGGCCATCTCGCCGGGGCCGTTCACGATGCAGCCCATGATGGCGATCTTCACGCCCTTGAGGTGGCCGGTGGCGGCGCGAATGCGCGCGGTGGTGCTTTGGAGGTCGAAGAGGGTGCGCCCGCAGCTCGGGCAGGCCACGTAGTCGGTCTTGAAGATGCGCGCGCCGGCGGCTTGGAGGGTATTGTAGGCGAGGCGCAGGGATTGGCCGGGGGCAGGCCAGCCCTGGACGAGCACGGCGTCGCCGATGCCGTCGCACAAGAGGGAGCCGAGGTGGGCCGCGGCGTCGAGGAGGGCGCGGAGGAAGTCGGGCTCCGATGGGGGAGGTGAATTGTGAATCGGGGATCGTGAATCGTGGGTGGGTGAACCGCCTGCGGAGTTCGGAAGGGCGGTCTCGCCGGCCGTGCCTACGGCGCTGTTCTCGACGCCACGATTCACGATCAACGATTCACGATTCACTGCCTCCGAGCTGGTCGGGAAAGGTGCAGCTGGATGAAGCGTGTCCTTCAGCAGGATGGGGTGGCGCGCGTCGAGCTTGGCGGCGAGGAGACGGAAGGCGGTGAGGACGGGGAGGTCCTCCAAGCCGTCGCACACGGTGACGAGAGTGGCGTCGGAGCGCTGGTTGAGCGAGGCGACGGCGGCATCGTCGCGCGGGTCCACCTCGAAGAGCTGTGCTTGGGCGTGGGCCTCCTCGCGGATGATCTCGGGCTGGAAATCACCGAGCTGGGCGAGCTTGTGCGCCACTGCCTCGAAGCTCGCGCGCGGCACCACCACGCGGGGCACTTCCTCGCCGCCCAACGCGTAGCCTTGGATGACGACGCGGTGCGATTCGCGGCGACGGTATTGGAAGGGGTCGAAGGAAAGCGGGTGCGCGGCCGGCAAGCCGGAGTCGGGAACGCGGCCCCCGTTGAACGGGGCGACAAGCGCCTGGGCGACGGGGATCTCGTGGACGGAATCCTCGGTGAGAGAAACGCGCACGGTATCGCCGATGCCGTCGGCGAGGAGGGAGCCGATGCCGGCGGCGCTCTTGGTGCGGCCGTCTTCGCCGTCGCCGGCCTCGGTGACGCCGAGGTGAATGGGATAATTCCAGTCTGGACCGAGCGCGGTCAGGCGCGCGACGAGCAGGCGGTAAGCGGCAACCATCACTTTCGGGTTGGACGCCTTCATTGAGAAGATCATGTCGTGGTAGCCCAGCGCGCGGGCCACACGGACATACTCCAGCGCGCTCTCCACCATGCCCAGCGGCGAGTCGCCGAACTGGTTCATGATGCGGTCGGACAGCGAGCCGTGGTTCGTGCCGATGCGCATGGAAATGCCGCGCTGCTGGCAAAGGCGCACCAGCGGCGTGAAGCGCTCGGCGATGCGGTCGAGTTCAGCCTGGTATTGGTCGCGCGAATATTCGCGGACGTTGAACTTCTTGGAATCTGCGAAGTTTCCGGGGTTAATGCGGACCTTCTCAACCCACCGGGCGGCCTCCATGGCGGCGTCGGGCTTGAAGTGGATGTCGGCCACTAGCGGCACGTCGCAGCCGCGCTTGAGCAAAGCGGCCTTGATGTGCTGGAGGTTAGCCGCGTCCTTCACCGTCGGGGCGGTGATGCGGACGATCTCACAGCCGACGGCGACGAGGTCGAGCGTCTGCTGGATGCAGGCGGCGGTGTCCATTGTGTCGCACGTGAGCATCGACTGCACGCGGATGGGGTTCGCGCCGCCGACCCCCACCTTGCCGACCATCACCTCGCGCGCGGCCCGTCGCTCGTAACGCCAAGGATTCGGCGTGAAGAAAAGCGGGAAGCTGGTCGGCTCGGCGGCGGAAGAAACGGGCGGAGCCGCGGCGGCGGGAGGCTCGGAGAGAAGCATTGGAGAGAAGCGCAGTTTAACCGCGAACGGCGCTGATTCCAGAGTAGGACGTGAATCGTGAATGGTAGATCGTGAATCGTCGGCCGAGCAGCCGGGATAAGCGCACCGCTGGGAGTGAAGCGGTTGCTTTCCTAGCCGACCCCCGAACCTTGGCCTCGGCGCCACGATTCACGATCTACCATTCACGATTCACGCCCTGCACCTTATCCGTGCCTCTCTCTCCGAGAGCAGCGCTCCCTCTCCTACTTCCCCGGCGGCGGCGTGAATTTCAGTTCGGTCTGCGTGGCGGGCTTTTTGCGGAAGATGCCCCAGTCGAGCACGTCGAACACGGTGACGTAGAGCATGAAGCCGATGATGAGCAGGGCGCAGGCGGTCTGCACCCACTCGAGCACACGCAGGTTCAGCGGGCGGCGGCGAACCGCTTCCACCAGGGCCAGTGTGATGTGGCCGCCGTCGAGCACCGGGATGGGCAGCAGGTTCATCAGCGCGAGGTTCACGTTGATGAACACCGAGAACCACAGCACCAGCCGCCAGCCCTGCTCGGAGGCCAGCAGGCCACCGTAGATCTTCATGATGCCCAGCGGGCCGCTCAGGTCGCGCACACCCAGCTCGGACTTCGGCGCGAAAAGGGCGCCCAGCGTGTTGCGAATGGTATAGACCGGCTCGATGAGCAACTCGCCGACGCTCGGGTGCCGCAGCGCCATCCGGCCGCCGGCGGCGAGCGCGAGGTCGTCGTCGCCCGCCCAGCCGAGGCCGATCATCGCGCGCTTGCGGGTTTCCTCGTAGAGGGGGGTGACGGAAAGGGTCAACGACTCGTTACCGCGGCGCACGGCGACGGCCACGGGCTGGTTAAGCTTGTCCTTCGTCAGGTCGGAGAACGAGAGCGCGGTGACCGGGCGACCGTCCACGGACTGGATGATGTCGCCCACCTTGAAGCCGGCCTTGTCGGCGGGCGAAGAGAGCATCACGCTGCCCACCTTGAGGGCGAGGGGTGGAAGCGTCAGCTCGACGCGCTCCTTGCTCGCGCCACGCTCCACGGTGACGGGCACAGGCTGGCCGGGCGTCGCGTCGAAGGCTTGGCTGAGGTCATTCTCGTGCCACACGGGCTTGCCGTTGGCGGTCACGATGAGGTCGCCCGCCTTGAATCCGGCCTGCTCGGCGCGGCCGCCGGGGAGCACCCGCGCGACGCTCGGCACGCCGGCCGGCTCGATGAGGAGCTGGCGCTTGAGGGTGCGGCCGGGGCCGGCGGCCTCGGGGCGGAAGGGCTTCACCTCGATGGGCGCGAGGCGCTGGCCGCCGCGCTCCACGGTGACGGCCACGGTGTCGCCCTCGGAGCGCATCACATACCAGACCACCGAGTCGTTCATCCCGAGGAAGGACTTCACGGGATGGCCGTCGATCTCAAGGATGGTGTCGCCGGGCAGCAGCTTGTCTTTAGCCGGCGACTCGGTGGGCACGTAACCGATGATCCGCGTGGCCTCGGCCTCGCGCACGGGCTTGCCGACGACCCACACGATCACGGCGAAGAGCGCGGCGAGGCCAAAGGAGAAGAGCGGCCCCGCAAAAGCCACGATGATCTTGTCCAGCGGCGAGACTGGCGGGAGCGCGGCGCGATCGTTTTCGCCCTTGCCCTCGATGGCTTCCATGGGCGCGAGTTGCGGCAGGGCCACGAAGCCACCCGCGGGGATGGAGCCGAGGGAATACTCGACGCCGTTGATCGTCTTCTTCCAGAGCGGCTTGCCGAACCAGATGCCAAACTTCTCGATTACCAGCCCGCGCCAGCGCGCGGCGAGGAAGTGCCCCAGCTCATGGACGATGATGAGCAGGTTGAAGATGAGGAGAACCTCCAGGACGAGGAGGACATTCTTACCGAGGGAGAGCAGGTCCATGACGGGACAGGAGGGGGACGGAGGCGCGCAAGGAAGCAGGGCGTCCCTCCGGTGCAACGGCGTGGTGTGTCGCCGGAACCGTGGAGCAAGGAAGGCCGGTCCTTCGCCGAAGCGGCGCTTCCATGGCTCGACCGCGCGGGGTGCCGCCGGCTATTCTCCGGCCACGACGGCGGTGAGCGGGGAGAGGGTGATTTTCAAGGCGTCGCCCGCGCGCTCTACCTTCGCCTCGGCGGGAGCACCGCTGCTCAGCAGGAGGATCTTTGGCGCGGCAAGGCGTGCGGCGGCGTCTGCCGGCAGGGGGATGGTGAGGGTTTGGGATTGCTCGGAGCGATTCAGGGCGATCACGAGCGCGCCCTGGTCGTCGCGGCGCAGGAGGGCGGCGGAATTTTGCGCATCCCACGCGCCGAGGGTGCGGCACTCGCCCAGGCGCAGGCAGGAGTATTTTTGGCGCAGCGCCACGGCGCTTTTCACCCAGGCGAACATGGCGGGGTCGAACTTCACCTCGTCCTTGGCGTGCGGCCGGCCGAGAGGGTCGGCCTGGAAGGCATCGTATTTGAGGTCGGCCCAGACCATGGGCTGGCGGTTGTCGGGGTCGTGGCCGCCCCACATGCCGGCCTCGGTGCCGTAGTAGATCATCGGCGCGCCGAGGTAGGCCATTTGGAGGAGCAGGCACATCCGGGTGATGCGCCAGGCGCGCGCGTTGGGGCGCTGCACGTCGTAGCCCCGGTTGTCGCGCGGGGTGTTGTTGCCGACGTTGAAGGGGATGTCGGGCGGCTCGTATTTGGCGAGCGAGGCGTTCACCACCATGGTGGCGAGACGCTCGGTGTCGTGGGAGTCGAGGAGGTTTTGGAGGACGTATTGCGTGTCGCGCGGGAAGGAGGCGCGGCGGTCTTCCAGCAGCTTGACGAAGCGCGTGGGCGGCACGCTGGGATGATTGTCCACGAGCCAGCCGCGCACGGGGATGGCGAAGGAGTAGTAGTTCATCGAAGCCGAGAAGTGGCCGTCGGCGATGAAGCGCACGGCGTCCTTCCAGATCTCGGCCACGGTGTAGGCCTCGGGGTTTAGCTCGCGCACGAAGTCGTTCCACTGCGCCCAGAACTTGGTGGTGCGCTCCTCGGCCACGTCGAGGCGCCAGCCGTCCACGCCGGGGAGCTCCTTGCCGTCCACCACGGGCTTCATCCAGCGGCGCGTGGCGTCCCAGATGTAGGCCTTGGGGCCGGGGTGCATGTCGGTGCCGTCCTTGGAGGCGGCGAAGACGGGCAGAGTCTTGTGGCCCCACCAGCCCTCGTAGTCGAACTCGTTGCGCGTGGTGTCGGGGTCGTCCCAGGAGGTGACTTTATACCAGTCCCGGTAGGGGGATTTTTCCTGCTTCTCGCGCACGTCCTTGAACGCGAAGAAGTCGCGGCCGGTGTGGTTCCACACGCCGTCGATGATCACGCGCATCTTCAGCTCCTTGGCGCGGCGCACGACTTCGAGGAAGAGCCGGTCGGCGGCGGTCCACTTCCACGTCTTCGGGTCGGCGGTCTCGGTGGCCATGAGGGCGAGGTCGCCCTTGGGATCGGGACCGAAGTAGGGATCGATGTGGTGGTAGGAGTTGCCGTCGTATTTGTGGAGCGAGCGGGCGGCGAAGAGGGGGTTGAAGTAGAGGGCGTTGATCCCGAGGTCGGCGAGGTAGGGGAGCTTGTCGATCACGCCCTGGAGGTCGCCCCCGTAGCGGCGGTGGAAGACGCCGTGGTTGTAGAAGTCGGCGCCGAGTTCCTTCTCCCAATCGTCGCGCGCATACCAGTCCTGCGTCCAGCGGGTGACGCGCCAGGATTTGGATGGCTCGACGGGGAACTCGAGGTATTCGCGCGGGGGGTCGTTGCGCGGGTCGCTGTTGCGGAAGCGCTCGGGGAAAATCTGATACCACACGACCTCCTTGGCCCACGCGGGCGCGGTGGGCGGCGGC
>CALMOL010000043.1 GCA_937871685.1 uncultured Verrucomicrobiota bacterium | reverse complement strand
CTCTTCCTCGTCCATGACCCCCGCCCTGCTGTTCGCGCTCGGACTCGTCATCCTGTTCCTGTTCGCCTGGTATTTCCTCGAGCAGGATGCCTTCCGGAACAAGGTGGCCGGCCTGACGCTCACGGTGCTTCTCACCGTGCTTTGCTTCTACTCGTTTTGGCCGCCCTTCGACGTGCGCGAGCCGGATGTGACCGACGCGAATGGCCTCGTGACCCAGCCGGGCAAGACCATCCGCAAGGGTCGCGTCCGCCTGGGCCTCGATTTGGAAGGCGGCACCGCCTTCCAGATTCGCCTCGTGCGCGAGTCGAAGGACACGCCGGTCACCAAGTCCATGCAGGAGCAGGCGGTCGAGGTCATCCGCGGGCGCGTGGACAAGATGGGCACCAACGAGCCGATCATCACCCCGGTCGGTGAGGACAAGATTCTCGTCCAGATCCCCGGCCTCGATCCCGAGAAGATCGGCTCTGTGCGCGAGCAGCTCCAGCTCGTCGCCAAGCTCGAGTTCAAGCTCGTCCACCCGCAGAGCGACCAGATCCTCGCCCAGCTCGACGCCGGCCAGGCCGTGGTGCCTCCCGGCTACGAGATTAAGGAAGAGTCGGTCAAGGAAGCCACCGACAAGAAGCGCGCGCCCGGCGAGAAGCCGCCCGTGCACCGGATGCTCGTCAAGCGCCGGGCCGACATGTCGGGCGACCGCGTGGCTGCCGCCTATCCCTTCTTCGACATCCAGGGCTGGGGCATCACGCTCAAGTTCGATTCCCAGGGCGCCAAGCAGTTCGGTGAGCTGACCAAGGCCAACGTCGGCAACCAGCTTGCCATCATGCTCGATGGCAAGGTGGAATCCGCCCCCGTCCTCCGGTCCGCCATCTACTGCGGCTCCGCGCAAATCACCGGCTCCTTCACCGAGGCCCGCGCGCGCGACCTGGCCTCCGTGCTGGAAAACCCGCTCCAGACCCCGGTGAAGATCGAGGAGGAGCGCTCCGTATCCGCCTCGCTCGGCAAGGACTCGATCCGGTCCGGCATCATCGCCGGCATCGTGGGCGTGGCCGTCACCTTCCTCGCGGCGGCGCTCTACTACCGTCTCGCCGGACTGATCGCGTGCTTCGCCCTCTTGGTGAACATCATCCTGCTCTTCGGCGTGATGGCGCAGTTCGGCTTCGTGCTCACCCTGCCCGGCATCGCCGGCATCGTGCTCACCATCGGCATGGCCATCGACGCCAACGTGCTCATCTACGAGCGCCTGCGCGAGGAACTGGCTGCCGGCAAGGGCTTGCGCGCCGCGCTCGCGGCGTCCTACGACAAGGCTTTCTCCTCGATCTTCGACGCCAACATCACCACTCTCATCACCTCGTTGATCCTCTTCGCGCTGGCCACCGGCCCGGTGAAGGGCTTCGCGGTGTCGCTCACCGTTGGCATCGTCTGCTCGCTTTTCGCGGCCCTCGTGGTCACGCGCAACGTCTTCGCCTGGGGGCAGGACAATCTCGGGCTCAAGAAGCTGACGATGGCATCCATCGTCCCCGAGCACTCGACCTACGACTTCATGGGCCGGGCCAAGACCTTCATCATGGTCTCGGTCGTCGTGCTGCTCGCCTCCGCCGCGGCCTTCGCGGTGCGGGGCAAGGACAACTTCGGCATCGACTTCCGCGGCGGCGACCTCCTGGAGATGTCCGCGCAGAAGAAGATCGAGACGCAGGAGGTGCGCGACGTGCTCGCCACGCTCAAGATGGCCGAGAGCACCGTGCAGACGGAGACCAAGGACGGCCGCGAGCGCCTCACCATCCGCTCCGACTTCGATACCTCGCCGGCCATCGAGAAGGCTCTCGCCGAAAAGTTCGCCGACCGTGGCATCAAGAAGGAAGGCGCCGAGAAGGTCGGCGCGCTGGTCGGCGGCGAGTTGGCGAAGCGATCGCTGCTCGCGCTCGGGCTGGGCATGCTCGGGATCTTTCTCTACGTGGCCTTCCGCTTCGAGATGTCCTTCGCCATCGGGGCCATCGTGGCCCTCATCCATGACGTGCTCATCACGGTGGGCGTGTTCGCCCTCCTCGGGAAGGAGATGTCGCTCATCATGGTCGGCGCCGTGCTCACCATCGCGGGTTACTCGATCAACGACACAATCGTGGTCTTCGATCGCATCCGCACTGGCCTGCGCGAGGGCCGCAAGGGATCGATCTCGGATGTTCTCAACGCCTGCATCAACGAGACCCTCTCGCGCACGCTGCTCACCTCAGGCCTGACAATGCTCACCGTGCTGGCGCTGCTCTTCCTCGGCGGCCCGGTGCTGCACATCTTCGCGCTGGCGATGTTCGTGGGCATCATTGCGGGCACGTATTCCTCCATCTTTATCGCCGCGCCCGTGGTGATGTGGTGGGCACGATTCCGCCACGGTGGCCTGCGCGAAGAGATCGAGAAGAGCCGAGCCGTTGGCCCCACGGCCACGGTCCAGCCGATTGAGGTCCAGTGACGAGCGGGCTCTCCGTGGCCGGAAGAATCTTCTGAAGCCTTGCATTGACGGGGGCGCGCACCGCGTTATCCTCCCGGCCCCAAAATTTTCCTTTTTCTAAAGTCATGACCGAGATTCAAGTCAAGAAAGGCGAGCCAGTGGACCGCGCCCTCAAACGCCTCAAGGCCAAGATGGACACCGAGGGCATCATGGATGAGGTGCGCCGCCTTCGAGCCTTTGAGACGCCCGCCCAGCGCCAGAAGCGCAAGACGCGCAACAACGCGAAGAAGGGAAAGGTGCGCTACCGCTTCACGCTCGGCCCGTCTGCCGCCCAGCAAGCCGCGGCGGCCGCCGCCCTTGCCGCTCAAGGCGAGAGCGCCGCACCTGTCGCGGCCGCCGCTGCCTGACGCCTTTCACCACCAGCTTTCTCCCCAAGGGCGCGTTTCCGCGCCCTTTTTCTTTGCCGTGGCGGGGCGTGGTCCTATCCTCGCGGTGCCTTCCCCAATGGCCGTCAAGACCGAACGCGATCTCCCGCCAAATGCCCGCAACTTGTGGCTGAAGGCGCTCTCCGCCTTCGAGACGCGAAACTACGGCTACGCGCTCGCCTTACTTCAAGGCGTGCTGAAGGACCATGCAGCCTTTCTCGCTGGTCGTCAGCTCCTGCGCCGCGCCGCCCTCATGCAGCAAGGCAAG
Organism: uncultured Verrucomicrobiota bacterium; assembly: GCA_937871685.1. Taxonomy (GTDB): domain Bacteria; phylum Verrucomicrobiota; class Verrucomicrobiia; order Chthoniobacterales; family SZAS-18; genus SZAS-18. The sequence continues at coordinate 1,426 of CALMOL010000043.1, read as the reverse complement.
GGAAGCACCCGTGGAGGATTGCTCGGTCGCCTCTCTGCCGCCGCGCCCAACGTCTCGATCATGAAGGCGCAGCAAACCCTCAAGAAGGACCCGCTTGCTGCGCTCGTTGCCGTCGAGGAGGTGCTTGAAAAAGACCCCGCCGGCATTCCGGCCAATCTGCTTTTGCGCGACGCCGCGCTGGCCGCGGGCTTGCCCGAGACGGCCGCTTTCGCCCTGGAGACGCTGCGCGATGCGCACCCTAAGGACGCCAAGGTGCTGCACGAGTTGGCGCGTCACTATGCGGCCCACAGTCAGCCCGATCGCGCCGCCGAGACCTATTCCGCCATTTTGGAGCTGAATCCCGCGGACCTTGACGCTGTCAAGGGCGCCAAGGATGCCTCTGCCCGCGACTCCATGCGCCAGGGTGGCTGGGAAGAAGCCAAGGATTATCGCGACGTGCTGCGCAACAAGGAGGAGGCAGTCTCGCTTGAGCAGCAGTCGCGTTTCACCCGGTCCGACGAAATGTTCGACCGTCAACTCGCTGAACTGAGCGCACTCTATGAGGCCGAGCCGGAAAACGTGGACGTGGCCCGGCGCATCGCCGCGCTTTACGAGGAACGCGAGGACTGGGCGAACGCGGTGACTTGGCACGAATACGCGTGGTCGCTCACGCACCAGGCCGACGAGGGCATCGGCCGCCGGCTATCGGCCGCGCGGCTCCGTCTCCTCGAACGGCAAATTGCCGACGACGAGTCCCTGCCTGGGGGCGACACCGTGGTCGCCGAGCGCGTTGCTGGCCGCCGCGCCGAGCGCGCGGAACTTCTCGTGGCTGCGGCGCGCGACCGCGTGGATCGAAACCCAACCGACCTTCAATTTCGTTTTGACCTCGGCGAGCAACTAGTGCTCGCCGGCCGCCACGCCGAGGCCATCCAGGAACTACAGAAAGCCCGCGCCAGCGCCAGCCTGGGCGTGCGCGCAGGTGCCTTGCTGGCACAGTGCTACGAGACCCGCGGCCTGCTCGACCTCGCGCGCAAGCAATACGCCGAAGCCGCCGCAAAACTCCCCCAGCTTGATGCTACCAAGAAGGCAGTCCTTTATGCTCTGGCCATGGTGAACGCTCGGATGGGAGATCGCCCCGCCTACCTTGAGGCCTTGAAGCAGATTTACGAGGAAGACTACACCTACCGTGACGTGGCCGCCCTCGTGGAAACCGAGTATCAAGCTGGGGAAGCCCAACCGGAGAGCGGGCGATAACTCGCCGGCAGTTTGAGGCTCACCGGGGCAAGCGCCAGAAACCCCCGAAGCGGAAATCCGTCGCAGGCAGGATCGGCTCGGACATTCGGAGGGAACGGTCCGGGCACTTGGGGTGCCTCGCCAAGTCACGCGCGGCCGTTAGAGCGTTTTCGATTCGAGTGGTCGCGCCTCGCGGGCGGCGGCTTGCGGATGG
>CALMOL010000042.1:9702-12375 GCA_937871685.1 uncultured Verrucomicrobiota bacterium | reverse complement strand
TTCTGCCCCGGTGGACGTGGTGGTGAATCCATTTCCAACCTGGAAGATCACGTCGTTCTGGCCCGAGGTGGCGCCGGTGGCCGCCGTCACGGCGAAGTCGAAGGCGAAGGTCGCCGCGGAGGCGGCCGGCAAGCCCGTGATCGGCGTGGTGCGGATGACCGCTCCGTTGCCGTTTGCGCCGGTGCGACTGCCCAGGAGGGCACCACCGGGAACCGTCCAAAACCCGGGATCCGGGATGATGGCGTCGAACTGATTGGCGCCGGTGCCGACGTAGCTGCCGGACGTGGCGCCACCCGAGAAGGGCTGCGAGAAGACGACGCTCTGCGCGCGGAGGGCCGCCGCGGGTGAGAGGAGAGCGGCGAAGGCCGCTGCGAGGAGAATGGGTTTTGAGTGCATGAGTTTGGATCCGACGAGATTCCCGTCATCGGTAACGCCGGAAACCGCGGCGAAAGGGCTCACGGAAGATAAGATATTTTCGTGAGCCGGTTCCGCGCGGAGGCCGCGCCGTCACTCGAAGTCCACGAGCACATCCATGAACGCCTGGGCTCCAGGCGTCACGGGCGTCATCAGGCGGAAGGTCACCAACTCGGTGACCCCGTCGCCGGTGGCGGCAGGCGAGCCGAAGAGCGTGACGTTCGCGCCGGAATCATCCCACGCGCCGGTGAGGGCAGAAGAAACGCGCGGAACGTAGATCGGATCGCTCGCGCCGATCAGGCGGCGGAAGGAGATGCCGAGGTAAGGCGTGTTTCCGTTCGCCGCGTCGCGCACGATGCCGGCCTTGGGCAACTTGGAGGTGCCATTGGCGAAGGGATCGATGCCGAACGCATACTTGAGGACGTTCGGGATCCCGTCGCCCGCCGGCGTGGCGTAGGGGCCGGCGATGTTGGGATCGTTGGCGCTGGCGCCGAACTTCTGGTCCTGCCAATTGCCGAAGGAGGAGCGGATCACGCCCAACGTGACCGAGGTGGCGGCGAGGGTGGGGGACAGCTTGTAGCCGTTGTGCAGGCCGAGACCGACGGTGGAGGCGAACGCACCGGAGCGTGAGGCAAAGCTCATCACCGGGAAGCTCGCGCTGGTGGCGGGAACGTAGTTGGGATCGCGCGAGACCTTCAGCTGGCCACCAAGCGCCACCGAGGTGGAGGACGAGAAGCTCGAGAACGCGGTGGCGCTGGTCAGCGCGAGGTCGAGCACGCCCGTGGCCGACTGGGAGAAAGGCCAGTCCGTGGAAAGCGTGGCGGCCGTGGGAAGGCGCACGGTGCCGGCATTCGCGAAGGTGGGCGGGGTGCCGACGTTGCGGAGGAAGGAAGAGTTGGCGATTTGGAAGACGGCGCCCGCCTGGTTGTTGAAGGTCGAGTTGTTGCCGTTGAGGTAGAGGCGATTGTTCAGATCGGACGCGCTCATGACGACGGTGCCCGCGTTGGTGAGCGTCGCGTTGTTGAGAGATGGCGCGGAGGAGGTATTGATGGCCAGGGTGCTGCCGGCGGCGATGGTCACGGTGCCGGTGAAGGTGCCGCTGTCCCAATACAGCGTGCCGGCGCCGATCTTGACGAAGCTGCTGCCCGTGAGGGTGCCGCCCGCGAAGCGTGTTTCCGTGGCGACGTTGACTTGGCCGGCAATGGTCACGTCGGTTTGGATCCGCACGCGGCCAGGGCCGGTGAGGTTGGTGCCCTGGTCGAACGTGGCCGGCGTGCCGACAGCGAGCGTGCCGGTGTTCGCGCCGAAGGAGGCGTTGGCCGCGTTCTGGAGCATCCAGTCGCCGAAGTCCGTGGTGCCGGTGCCCGCCGTCTTCACGATGGTGCCTTGGTTCACCAGGATGGGCTGGGAGCCGATGTTGCGGAACATCAGTCCGTCGCGCCCAAGCTCGATCCGGCCGCCGGCGAAGTTCTTGAGGAGCGAGGAGTTGCCGTTGAGGTAAAGCGGGCTGTTGGGATCGGAGGCGGTGAGCGTGATGAGAGCGGAGCTGTTCAGCGTGCAGCCCGAGAGATAGGGTGAGCCGCTGGTATCGATCGCCATCACGGTGCCGTTGGAAATGTTCACGGTGGCGACGGATAGGGTGCCGCCGCTCCACGCGAAGGTGCCGCCGCTGAGGTGGTTGAGGATGCTGCCTGGTCCGCCCTGAATCGTGCCGCCCGTCAGTTCGAAGCCTCCCGTGGCAGAGCCGGACGCGCCGAGCGTGACGAGGTCCGACACGCTGACCGTTCCGCCGGCGACCCGAATGCGGCCAAGGCCGGTGAAGATGGTGCCGCCCTTGAGGAGATGCGTGCCGCCGGAGAACTGCACGCGCGCGGCGGCCACGCTGGCCTTCCAGGTGCCGGTGCTGCCGACCGAGGAACTGCCAGCGTTCCAAGCCATCGTCCCGGCGTCGGCCTGGACGGTGCCGTTGTTGTCCAGCGGCCACTCGAAAGCCGATGTTCCGGTGCTCGCCGTCGTCTTGCTGAAGATGGCGTTGAGCTGGTTGGTGACCAGGTTGGTGCCCCCGAGGTTGCGCAGGACCAGCCCGTCGCGCAGCACCGCGATGGTGGCCCCGCCCAGGTTGTTGAGCGTCGCGTTGGCTCCGTTGAAGTAGAGGGGGTTGTTCGGGTCTGAGGCCGTAATCGTGATGGAACCCGAGTTGTTGAGGGTGGCGTTGTGCAGGTAGGGCGTGCCCGAGGTGTCGATGGCCAGGGTCGCACC
>CALMOL010000042.1:0-9692 GCA_937871685.1 uncultured Verrucomicrobiota bacterium | reverse complement strand
GGAGCCGCCTCGGGTGAGCTGGCCGCCGGGCTGCTCGTAGCCGCCGGCGGGCTGGCCGCTCTGACCGACGCTGACGGCGCCGTCCACGCTGACGGTGGCCCCGGTGATCAGGCCGCGGCCCGCGCCGGCGAAGCGCGCCCCAGCCTTGAGGTGGTGCGTGCCGCCGCTGAACTCCAGGCGACGGTTGGCGCCCGCGCCGGCCGCGCCGCTCATGAACACGCCGGCGCTGCCCGCGTCGGAACTGCCGGCGTTGAGGGCCAGGGTGCCGGCATCGGCCACCACGGTGCCGCTGTTGTCGAAGGCCCAGTCCAAGGAAGCGCGGCCGGTGGCCGGCAGCGTCTTGACGAAAGTGGCGTTGAGCGGGTTGGTGACCAGGTTGGTGCCCCCGAGGTTGCGCAGGACTAGCCCGTCGCGCAGCACTGTGATGGTGCCTCCGCCCAAGTTGTTGAGCGTCGCGTTGGCCCCGTTGAGGTAGTTGACATTGTTGGGATCGGAGGCGCTGATGCTTACGGTGCCCGAGTTGTTGAGGGTGGCGTTATGCAGGTAGGGCGTGCCCGAAGTGTCGATGGCCAAGCTGGTGCCCGCGCCCAGGTTGTAGGTGGTGTTCAGCTCGCCCGAGCTCCAGACGCAGGTGCCCCCTCCGCCTAGCACGCTCAGGGAGCCAGCCCCGGTAAGTTGGCCGCCGGCCTGCTCGAAGCCGCCGGCGGGCTGGCCGGTCTGGCCGACGCTAACGGCACCGTCCACGCTCACCGTGCCGGAAGTGATCAGGCCGCGGCCCGCGCCGGCGAAGCGCGCCCCCGCCTTGAGGGCGTGCCCGCCGCCGCCAAACTCCAGGCGACGATCAGCGCCCGCGCCGGCCGCGCCGCTCATGAACACGCCGGCGCTGCCCATCGAGGAGCTACCCGCGACCAGGGCCAAGGTGCCGGCGTCAGCCACCACGGTGCCGTTGTTGTCGAAAGCCCATCCTATGATGGAGCGGCCGGTGGCCGGCAGCGTCTTGACGAAAGTGGCGTTGAGTTGGTTGGAGACCAGGTTGGTGCCCCCAAGGTCACGCAGCACCAGCCCGTCGCGCAGCACCGTGATGGTGCCTCCGCCCAGGTTGTTGAGCGTCGCGTTGGCGCCGTTGAAGTAGTTGGCGTTGTTCGGGTCGGAGGCGCTGATGCTTACGGTGCCCGAGTTGTTGAGGGTGGCGTTGTGCAGGTAGGGCGTGCCCGAGGTGTTGATGGCCAGGCTGGCGCCAGCCCCGAGGTTGTAGGTGGTGTTCAGCTCGCCCGAGCTCCAGACGCAGGTGCCCCCTCCGCCCAGCACGCTCAGGGAGCCAGCCCCGGTGAGCTGGCCGCCAGTCTGCTCGAAGCCGCCGGCGGGCTGGCCGCTCTGGCCCACGCTGACCGCGCCATCTAGGATCACGGTGGCCCCAGTGATCAGGCCGCGGCCCGCGCCGGCGAAGCGCGCGCCCGCCTTGAGGTGATGCACGCCACCGCCAAATTCCAGCCGGCGGTCGGCACCCGCGCCGGCCGCGCCGCTCATGAACACGCCCGCGCCGCCTGTATCCGAGCTGCCCCCGACCAAGGCCAGGGTGCCGGCGTCGGCCACCACGGTGCCGTTGTTGTCGAAGGCCCAGTCCAAGGAAGCGCGCCCGGTGGCCGGCAGCGTCTTGACGAAGGTGGCGTTGAGCTGGTTGGTGACCAGGTTGGTGCCGCCGAGGCTGCGCAGGACCAGCCCGTCGCGCAGCACCGTGACGGTGCCTCCGCTCAGGTTGGCGAGCGTCGCGTTGGCCCCGTTGAGATAGCCAGGATCGGTCGGGTTGGAAGACGTGAGCGTGATGGTGCCCGCGTTCACGAGCGTGGCGTTGTGCAGGTAGGGCTGCGCCGCGGTATCCACCGTCAGCCCCGCCCCCGGAGACACGATCAAGAAATTCTCGACCGCGCCACCCGACCACACCGAAGTGCCCGCGGGACCGGTCAGCGTAATAGAGAAGTTGTTGTAGGAGCCGTTGAGCAGACGCAAGCCCCGCACGGTGCGGTTCTGGTTGGAGTCAATCCGGCCGCCGTTATCGAGCTGGATGACATCGTTATCCGCCGGAATGCCGTTGGGCATCCAGTTCGTCGCAGTGCCCCAGTCGTTCGGGTTGCTCTGGGCGCCACCGATCCAGCGGAATACCATCTGAGCCGTGACGGGCACCGAGACGGCCGAGCTGTTGCCTGCTTGATCGAACGCCTGCGCGATGAAAGTGTAGCTGCCGCTGGTGAGGCCCGACCCGACGGTCGGCAGGAACTGAGTGGCTGCCCACGTGTGCGAAGTGTTGTTCAACGAAGTTTCCAGACTGGAGATATCCGCGACCCACGAACTGCCGTTCCAGTAATAGCCGTCGCTCTCGCGCCGGATGTAAACGAGGACGTAGCTCGCCACGACGTCGTCGTTCGCGGTGCCCGAGAAGGTGTAGCCGCTTTGCGTAATCACCGCGTTTGGCGCGGGCGACGTGATCGTGACCGTCGGCGGGGTCTGATCCACCGTGAAGAGGATGTTGTTCACGCCAGACTGCGGCTGGGAGACGACGCCGACGATGTTCACGGCGAAGGCGCTGATGCCGAACTGGCCGGTCCGGGCGTTCGTGCCCGTGGGAAGCCCGCCGGTGTATCGCCAAGTGCCGTTATTCCCGATGGGAGCCTGGAGAACGACCTGCGTTTGGGTCCAGGCAGAGCCGTTCCAATAGTCGCCGGTTGGGGTGTGATAAAGAGTGAAGCCGATGACCGCCACGCCGGAGGGATTCGTCTGGAAGGCCAAGCCATTCGGCTCCGAAACAGTGCCCGCGATCGTGGTGATCGCGGAGACGGAGCCCTGATTTCCCGGCGCGACGACGGCGATGACCGGTGGCAGTGTCACGGACTTGAGCGCCTCGTAGGGCCGGAGGATGCCGGAGCCAGAATCGTAGTCTGTGCCCATGCTGAGGATGTCCAAGGTAGTGTTGGCCATCGCGGTGCGGATCTGGTCATTCGTCAAGTTCGGCTTGTAGGCCTTGAGCAGGCCGGCCACGGCCGCGGCATGAGGTGCGGCCGCGGAGGTGCCGTAGAAAGGCTGGAAGCCCGGCACGGTCGTGGAAACGCCGTCCGGCGCGGTGTAGGCGGGATACTGCCGGGTCGAGCCGCCGCCGGTGCCGATGAGGAAGTTGCCCTGCGTGACGGCCGTGCCATCGGCGTTGAAGAACTTCCGAATCGGGCCGTCGGAGCTGAATGTCTCGGTTAATTGCGCGCTTGTGTAAGTGTTGGGCCACGGGCCGGCTGGGCCTCCGGCCACTTGCGCAACCCAAGCTGGGGCGGCCGCGACGGGCACGGCGTTCGCCGCGTTGGAATGGCCGCGGGCGAAGCCGTTCGTGCTGATGGAGAGCGCGCCGTGGTAGGCGCTCACATAGAGTGCACGATCTTGAGCGCCGACCTTCTTTACGACCACAACGCGGCTATTGGCCGAGTTGACCATATAAAAGCTCTCGTATGCGCTGATCGATCCGTTCTGCACGTTTGTGGAGCTGCCGATCACGTTGGTGCCGGTGCTGTCGAGCTGGAAAAGATCGTAATCGTTGCTGGAGGCGTTCTCCGGGTCGGCCCAGAAAAGAGAGAGGTTTTGGGTGTCGGGGCTGGGGGTGAGGACGTTGTAATTCTGCACCGAAGGCGCGGTCTGGAACGAGTGGACGCGATAGGTTGTGGTGGGTCCGCTGGGAGGGTTGATCGGCCCGCTCGCGGGTAAGGTGATCAAGCCACCGTCCTTGAAATCGCCCACCCAGACGCAGGAATTCCCCTTCGACTTGCTGCCACCATTGCCGGCGGCGCAGAAGTAGAGCGCCCCGTCGGCGGTCACAGCGTTCACCGCGCGGGCAACCATGCTGTCTTGGAACGGAAGTTCCGTCGGGAGCCGGATGTCATCTACGATGATGTCGCAGCCGTAGGTATTGCGCAGGGTCTGGATGTTGGCCGCGAAGGTGGACTCCGTGGTCCCGGAGGTGGCGAAGAATAACTTCGCGCCTGGGCACACGTCGTTGATGATCTCCAGCATGGCGAGGCCCTCGTCGGTGCCGGCGCCCCCATCCTGGTTTGGGACTACCGTGACCTGGCCGGTCGAGAGGTCGCCGTTGCCCACCGACCGGGCGATGCCGGCCGCGCTCGCGCTGTCGGAAATCACGCCGATCTTCAGTCCGGAGGTGGTGAGCGGATACTTCATGCGGGCCACATCGGCGCCGAACGCGGTGTCTCCCTGGCTGTTGACGCTGCCGGTGTCGCGTTCCGGGGGGCGGACAGGCTGGATGAATCGAACGTCGGGCCGAGAAGTAAGCGTTTCTAAGACTTCAAGGTGGAGCCACGCCTCGATCGAGTTGTAACCGGGGTAAGCGTTCACGATCGTGCCACCGAGTTCCTTGATGGCGGCGAGCAACGCGTCGCTCACGGTCGCGTGCAATTCGACGTGGATGACGTTGGCGTCCGCGGCAGACCGTTGGAGGCCCACGTGCTGGACCGCGACCCCGCTCGCAACCTCTTGTCGGCGGGACATCCGCGTCGCGTAGAGAAGCTGGGAGTCGATCTTCTGCTGCTCTGGTGTGCGTGACTCTTTGTCTGCGAGGAGCGAGGCGATCTGGGCGGCGGCTTTATCGCTGATCCCTTCGGGAAGTGGCCCCGCCAATTGGGTTTGCTGCGCCCAGGCAGTGGGCAATGCCGCGGCCACGCTCAGCAAAATCAAGGCGACTCGCGCGCGCCGGACGAAGCCGCTCCAAATGCCGCGAGGAACAGCGCGACGGCCATGGACCAACCTGGAAGGGGAGATGGGAAGAGGGAGCTTTGTCATGGCAACGTCAGGGATGGCGGAAGCGGCGAAGCAAATCCGAAAAGGGGAAAACCAAGACCCGCCGCCCGGTGGGGACCGGGGGCGGCGGGAGAGAGCCGAGTGCTTGTCTAGGGCGCGGAGAGAACGGCTCCCCATTCGCTAACGCCGGAAATCCGGCGGAAAACGCTCACGCCTTTGCATTATTTTTTCGGACGCCCCCCGCCGACTGGCTACCCTGGGTTGCTGTGTCGTCTTTCGAAGATTCGCCACCCGTCTCCCGCCCCACGGACCTCAGCGGCTCCGCCTTCCCGCCTCCCGCGCTGTGGGACACGCTCCCGCGGATGTATGGCGATCTGCGCGAGCTGGCCGCGAGCTACCTTCTGCGCGAGCGGCCCGGGCATACCCTCCAGCCGACGGCTCTCGTCCATGAAGCTTACCTTCGCCTCCTAGGCCAGCGCGAGATCGACTGGGAAAACCGCGCGCAGGTGCTGGGCATTGCCGCGCAGATGATGCGTCGCATCCTGGTCAACCATGCCGAAGCGCGCAACGCCGCCAAACGCGGCGGCGGCGTTGAGCGGCTGCCGCTGGAGGCGGCGTTGGAACAGAGCAGCGGCCGGCATGCCTCGCTCCTGGCCCTGGACGAGGCGCTGAGCGACCTGGAGGCGATGGACCCGCGCCAAGGCCAGATCGTCGAGCTGCGTTTCTTCGGCGGCCTGACCGTGGAGGAGGTGGCCGAGGTGCTGAAGATCTCCGAGGCGACCGTGAATCGCGAGTGGGCCAGTGCCAAGCTCTGGCTGCGGCGGAAAGTCGGATCGGGTAGAAACTGAGACCTTTGCCGTGAACAAGGAACGCTGGGATCAGGTCAAGACGTTGCTCGCTGGCGCGCTTGAACAGCCTGACCGGGCGGCGCGCGACGCATACCTTGCGGCCGGCTGCGGCGACGGGCACACGACCTTGCGCGCGGAGGTCGAAAGCCTTCTGTCCCAGACCTCCCGCTCGATCAAGTCGGGCGCGGGTAGCATCGCCCAGGCAATTGTCAGTCCAGACGCAGACCGGTCGAATGATCCAAACGTGGGACGCCTCATCGGCAGTTGGCGGCTCGGCGAACGAATCGGCACCGGCGGCATGGGCGCGGTGTATCTGGCCCGGCGGGTCGGCCGAGCGTTTGAGCAGACCGCGGCCGTCAAGCTGCTGAAGCGCGGCACCGACACCGAGGAAGTCTTGCGCCGCTTCCGCGCCGAGCGCCAGATCCTCGCCCGGCTTGCGCATCCGAACATCGCCCGGCTGCTCGACGGCGGGGAGACCGACGACGGGCTGCCCTTCTTTGCCTTGGAACACATCGCCAACGGGGTGCCGCTGACCACGTTCAGCCGATCAGAAAAGCTTTCGATCCCCGCGCGGCTGGAGCTTTTCTGCAAGGTCTGCGCGGCGGTGCAGTTCGCGCACCAAAGCCTCGTCGTTCACCGCGACCTGAAGCCGGGCAACATCTTGGTCACGCCCGAGGGGGAGCCGAAGCTGCTCGACTTCGGCATCGCCAAGCTGCTCGAGGAAAACGAGGGGCATGACGGGGCCCACACCCTGCCTGGCCACGCCCGCCTGACGCCCGCCTACGCCAGCCCCGAGCAGGTGCGCGGAGAGCCGGTCACCACCGCGAGCGACATCTACAGCCTCGGGGTGCTGCTCTACGAGCTGCTGGTTGGCCGGCCGGCGAACGCTTTCAACGCTCTGCCTTTTTCTCCGGGCGAGGTTCTCCGCGTGATCGGTGGGCGCGAGCCGACCCGGCCGAGTCTTGCGGTCGCCGCGCCCGAGCTGCGGCGTCGGCTCCGCGGCGACCTGGCCAACATCGTCTCACGCGCCCTGTCCGCGGAGCCTGAGCGCCGCTATCCGAGCGCCAGCGCGCTGGCCGAGGACTTGCGACGGCATTTGGAAAACCGGCCGGTGCGCGCGCGGCCCGACACGCTCCGCTACCGCACGACAAAGTTTATCGGGAGAAACAAGGTCGGCGTCGCCGTCGGCACCGCGGTTTTCCTCGCGTTGGCCGGCGCGTTTGCCGCGGCCACGGCGCAGCGCGATCGCGCGGAAGCGAGCGAGCACTACAGCCGCCGCCTGCTGTATGCCGCGCAGATAAATCTCGCCTACCAAGCCTGGGAAAGCGCGAATGTTGTCCGCGCGCTGGACCTACTCGACGCGGGCAGGCCACGAGCAAGCCAAGAAGACTTGCGCGGCTTCGAGTGGCGTCTGCTCTGGCGACTCACGCACGAGCGCTGGCGACTCTTGCGCGGCGCAGACAGCGTGGTCTTGGGCGCGGTTTTTTCCCCGGATGGCCGGCAGATCGCGACGGCCTCCGAGGATGGGAAAGTGCGCGTCTGGGACCGGAGCACCGAGGAATTGCTTCAGACCTTCGATGCTGGCAGCGCGAACGTCGCCTTCACGCCCGACGGAAAGCAACTGGTCACCGGGAGCCCGGATGGTTCGGCGAAACTCTGGGATCGGTCGAGCGGCCGCTTGTCCCAAACTTTTGCCGGGCACTCCGCTGGCGTCAATTTCGTGGCGATTTCACCCGATGGCAGAACCCTGGCGACGGCGAGCCTCGATGGCACCGTCAGGCTGTGGAGCGTCACCACCGGAAAAGCGCGGGCAATTCTGCCGGGACACGCCGGCGCTCGGCTCACGGCGGTGACTTTTTCGCCGGACGGCCAGACGCTCGCGACGGCAAGCCATGATCATACCGCCAAGCTGTGGGACGTCGAGTCAGGCAGGGAAGTCGCGACGTTGAGAGGTCACCGCTGGTATGTGCATGACGTTGCGTTCACACCCGATGGAAAGACTTTGGCCACGACGGGCAGCGACGGCGAGATCAAGTTTTGGGACGCGGTCACTCATCTGGAAACCGGTGTGATCCATGGGGATGGCAGCACCATTGACCAGATGCGGATTTCTCCTGACGGCCGGTGGTTGGCGGCGGCGACGAATAACAGCACCGTGCGGATCTACGAAATGGCGTCGCGCAAGCCGTGCGATATCCTGCGCGGGCACCTCGGCGGCGTCGAGGCCGTCGCGTTTTCGCCCGACGGCAATACTCTCATTTCGGGCGGGCGCGACCAGACCGTGCGGCTCTGGAACCTCGCCCAAGCTTCCGGCGCGGTGCACTTGACGGGTCATCGCGATTGGACCAGCGAAATCGTGTTTTCTCCCGACGGCCGGTTGCTGGCCAGCGCCAGCAAAGACGCCACGGTGAAATTGTGGGACACCTCGACGGGACGCGAGGTGCGAACGCTCCCTCATCCCGAATGGGTCAACGGATGTGCGTTCTCGCCCGATGGGACGCTGCTGGCCACCGCCGATGACGACACCCATGTGCGGTTGTGGAACCCGCTCACCGGCGAAAACATCGCCACTTTGTCAGGCCACGGCGTCGTGGTCGAGTGCGTGGCCTTTTCACCCGGCGGCACGGTGCTGGCTTCCGGGGGGAAAGACGGGGAGATCAAACTCTGGGAAACCGCAACCGGCCAAGAAATCGCCTCGTTTCATTCGCCGAATCCTGACCTGATCTGGTCCTTGGCCTTCTCGCCGGACGGCAAGCAGCTCGCCGCGGCGGAAGGCAGCGCGACGAGCACCCTGCGATCGCACTCCCTCATGATCTGGGACGTGGCATCCCGCCGCTTGACCGCCACGCTGCCGGGCCATGCGAACGACATCGCGACCGTGGCATTCTCACCGGATGGGGCGGTCTTGGCGTCGGGCGGCTGGGATGGCACGGTCCGTTTGTGGGAGGCGCAATCGCCGCATCGGGAAATCGCGACCCTGCACGGCCAACGCGGCGTGCATTCAATTTGTTTCTCGGCCAACGGCAAACGACTCGTCAGCGCCGGCGCGGATTGCACGGTCAAAATCTGGGATCTGGTCACACGGCAGGAGCTTTGCACCCTGAACGGCACCAGCGAAGTCATGACTTCCGCCCTTTCGCCCGACGGTGAGATGCTAGCCGCCGGCTCGAAGGACGGCGTCGTTCGCGTGTGGTCCGCGGTGCCAAATGCGAAGTGAGCGAGGGGGGGCAATTTTGGGTGACAACATCCTTGACGCACCCGACCAGAAGTCGTGCGCACTCCATCTTCTCTGAATGGGGGAGCCAAGTAGATTGTCACCCAAGGTTGCCCGGGCGCGAGCGCACCCGCTCCGGGGCGCCGCCGAAGATCCCGATGCTCGTCGCAGACCACTCGCGAGGGTCCTCGTGAGAACCTTGGAAGTGCTCACGAGGACTTCCCGACTCCTCACGAGAACCTTTCCGGGTGCTCACGAGCAGTCCCGAGGTGGTCGTGAGAACCCCGGAAGGTTCTCACGAGGACTTGCGAGGTTCTCGTGAGGACCTTGGGAGTGCTCACGAGGACTTGGCGGGTTCTCACGAGAACCTTCGAAGGTGCTCGTGAGGAGTCTCGGGGGTGGTCGTGAGGACCTTGGAGGGTTCTCGCGAGGAGTCTCGAAGGTGCTCGTGAGAACCTCGGGAGGTCCTCGCGAGGAGTTGGCGGACTCCTCGTGAGGACCTTCCGAGGTAGCCTCCCTGGAGCCATCGGGACGGGGATCGGCGAGGATCGCTTCTGGTGGAGGGGCGGAAGCCGCGGCCTCGGCGGGAGCCGGGGAGAGTTCGGGCCGGCCGGTGGCCACCTCCGGCGGGGCCGGAGCGACGGAGGACTCCGCGGCGGGCGCGGGCAGCGGGAGGGCGTGGCGGGCGGCGGCGCGCTGGAGGCGCGCTGGAGGCGCGCGGCGATCTTCTCGCGCAGCGTGGGCGGCCTCAGCACCTCCATCTGGTCGCCCCAGCCCAGGATCCAGCGCTCCAGCTCTGCGTTGGGTGACAATCTACTTGGCTCCCCCATTCAGAGAAGATG
>CALMOL010000041.1 GCA_937871685.1 uncultured Verrucomicrobiota bacterium | reverse complement strand
GCGTTGGGACGGGCGTGGGCTGCAGCGAGGGAGGCAGCGTTGGTCGCGCCGTCGGAGCCAACGTCGGGGAAGTGGTGGGGGCGACGGTCGGCACTGGACCCGGGGCACCGCCACGATCCTTGTTCCGTAGCCAAGCCATGGCCCCCAACCCACCACCGACGACCACGCCAGCCGCGAGCAAGAGCAGGCCGATGCCGCGCCAGCGCACGGATGCTGGCCCCTTTTGAATCGGCGCGGTCGGAGGTGGCGGGAGAATCGGCGCGGCGACGAGTGGAGCAGTTGGAGGCGGTCTCGGAGCCGTGGTTGGACGGGAAGGAGCCGGCGCGGGCCGGGACGACACCGCAGGCGAGGTGTTGGCGGGCGCCGTGAGGGGCTTGACCGTTGGTGCAGGAGGAACGGGCGCGGACGCGGCTCGGGGCGGGGCTTCCCGCGGAATCCACTGGTAGGGGTCGTTCGATGGGGCCGGCTTCGCGGTTGGAGGCGGCTTTAGCGTCGGCGTTGGTTTTGCCGGGCTTATTCCCGTTTTTTCTTTTTTGGTCACCGACGGCGAGGATTTTGCCTTTGTCCCGGCCGCGGCCATCGCCGCGCGCAGGGCTTCCGCCGACAATGTCGCGGCTTCTCCCTCCTTCAGAGCGACGTCTTCTGGCGGCAGCGCAATTGTCGCGCCTGCATCGTCGGAGGCCGCTGGCGCCAGCGTGAGCGGAGCTTTGCGCAACGTTCCTGGTGGCAACGCGAGCGTTTCCCCAGCTTCGACCGGAGGTGGCGCAGCTGGCACGACCGATGGTGCCTTGGGCGGCCTGGATGGTTCCGTGGAAAGCGCCAGGGTCTCGAAAGCATCCGGCGGCGGAGCGGGCAGGGCCAGCGTCTCGAAGTCATCGGGTGATGCCGGCGACATGGTCTTCGTGGCCAGCCCCGGCGACAGCGCCAAAGTCTCGGAGGCCGCTTCATCCGAAGGTGGCGGAGCGCCGGGCTTCCCGGATTGCTCAAAGGGTATCACCAGCGTCTCGAACGCAGCCTCATCCGCGGGCGGCAAAGCGAGGGACACAAAGAGTTTCTCCGGTGGCTCGGCCGGCAACGCCAAGGTCGCGAGATCATCGGGCGTAGGCTCGGATGACGACGACGAAGGTTTCTCTACCGGCACGGGCGGCAGAGCCAAAATTTCGAAGTCGGTCTCACCCGCGGGCAACGAGGAGACTTGGACCACCGGCTTCTTCGATGGCTCCCGGGGCAATTCCAGCGTCTCAAAGGCGGTCTCGCCCGCGAGCGGCGACGAAGCGGGGAGAGCGGACGATTTCTTCGGCGGCTCAGCCGGCAGGGTCAGGGTCTCGAAGGCAGACTCGTCGGAGGACGGAAGAGAGGCGGGAACGGATCTTCCCGTCGTCCTGCCGCGGGCCGAAGGCGGGGCGGATGGCTTGACGGCGGTCGAGGTCTTCGCTGGCGGCGCCACCGTGACCTTTCCTGTCCCTGGCGCCGGTGTTTTCTCGCGAGATGACGGCACAAGGTAGCTCGGTGCGGTGCTCGGCGCGCCCCGGCTAGGCGTCGAGACGGAAGGTGGGCCGGTGGCCCGCGTGACGACACCCGCGGTGGGCATTCCCTCCGAGACGCAGAGATGATCGAGCAACTGGCCGCAGGTGGTCTTCGGCTCCTCGTCAGCGATGGCGCCGGCGAGCATTCGATTGCCGCTCTCGGACAGCCCCGCGATGGCCACGTAGCGGGACTTGAGGTAGCGCGCAGCCACCGGCGGCCGGCGCCCGCCGACCAGGTGATAGAGCAACGCCGCGAACTCCGCCGAGCCGCCACCGGCGTTGTGCGCCGGGATGGTGGAGCCGGATTCCAGATCCACGGCGGGCGCGTTGAAGCGCGGCGACACGCGCACCGTCAAGTCGGGCCATCGCGCCAAGGGGAGGGATTCCAGCGCAACTTGGCGGTCGCCGCCCGAGGTTGATCCCACGGAGCAGACCACGATCTCGTCCGGTTCCAGCAGCACGCCGGGCAAATGTCGTTCCACCACGAAGTCGGTGGCGGCGGCGACCGGCCGGAGGACGCGGACGGCATCCGGGAAGGGCAGCTCACTCTGCCGCCGGAGCAGCGACTGAAGCTTCGTGCCACGCACGCCTTCCTGCACAAGGAGCCAGCCTTCCTGGACGTGGCAAAAGTCCAGCACCGGCACCAAGCTCTCATGCGGCGTGGCGCGCAACACCTCGGTGGTGCGGCGGATTTCCCCGAAGTGCCGCGGGTCTGCCACGAGCTCACCACGCAGGAACGTCGCCGTGATGGGCCGACCGGTGTCGCGCTCCGTGCCTTCCACAAGGCGGCCAAGCTCGGTCAAGCGGGCAGTTTCCTCGCGCAGGGTGTATCGGCGCCCGACGCTTTCCCCGCGCGCGGCAGTCGTCGAGGAGGAGCCGGAAATGGTGGTCGCAAAGGTCGGCGCGGACGGCGCGGAAATGTCCACCGGCAGACCCGCCTCGAGCGCATCCAGCCAAGTCACCAAGGTCGCGGCGTCCGGGCACCGGCGATCAATGTCCTTCTCCAGCAAGGATGCCAGGATGCGCCGGAAGCCGGGGCTGAGGGAATCCGGGAGACGCCCCGCGTAGGACTTGTCCCCCAGGCGCGAGGCCATCACGGAGGCGATGGCGCCCTCCTCCGGCATGCGTCGCCGGGCGAGGAACCACAGGGTCATGCCCAGCGAGAACAGGTCGCTGCGCCCGTCCAACGGCTCCTCGCGCAGTTGCTCGGGGCTGGCGTAGGCGGCGGTGAAGCAGGAGCGGCCGTCCACGGTGAGCGCGGGGGTGTCCGCCCGCCCGGCCAAGTCCTTGACGAGGCCGAAGTCCACCAGCTTGAACTCTGGCGGCCCGCCCTCTCGCGCGAGCATGATGTTGCTGGGCTTCACGTCGCGGTGGACGAAGCTCTCCGCGTGCGCGCACTGGAGGGCGCGGCCGACCTGCCGGCCGCACGCGATGATCTCGGCCTCGCTCACCACCGCACCGCGCTTGATCCACTGCTCGAGGTCACCCCCCTCGCAAAACTCCATCACGTAATAGAGCGCGCCCTCCGCCTCGCCGAAGTCCACCACGCTGGCGATGTGCGGATGGCGCAGGCGGGCGACCACCCGAGCTTCCTGGTAGAAGCGCAGCTTGGCGCTCTCGTCGTGCAGCAAATGCTCGGAGATGACCTTCAGCGCGGCCGGCGTCTGTAGAAAACGGTGCGAGGCGCGGAAAGTCTTGCCGAAGCCCCCGCTGCCAAGGATCACCAACCGCCCGTCCGGACCGGTCTCGATCTCGTAGTTACCGTAATGGGGGGCCGGCATGCCGGCCCCCCATTACGG
>CALMOL010000040.1:2460-10201 GCA_937871685.1 uncultured Verrucomicrobiota bacterium | reverse complement strand
GAGTCGTTGCAATCCAGCCGAAGAATTTCTAGACGTTGAAGAGCGTCGCCTCCTCGGTAGGCACGCCAGAAATGCGAACCTCGAAGATGTCGCCTGACCGCAAAACGGCATCCTGGGCAGGAGCAACGGAGGGACCTAGTGTCAGGAGAATTACTCCAAGAGTGAGGGCGCGACGCAGGTTCATGAGGAACAACAAATGAAAAGTGGGATTGACGACAGGTGTCAATAATCGCCTTCCGCGCGGCTCCCGTTCGAGCCGTTGGAACCATTGCTCCCCGCGGAGGCAGGCGTCGCGGCGCGGCCCCGGCCAGCGGCTGCGGGTGCCTCGTCGCCACGGCCACGCGGCGTGTAGTAGTGATAGTAGCTCGTGTAGTAATAGTAGTTCGGATCGTGGCGCAGGTCCACGTTGTTGAGCACCACTCCAAGCACGGAACCGCCGACGTTGGTGACAGCCTGCTTCACGCGCTTGAGCATCGCCTTGGGGAAGCGGCGGTGCTGCACTACGATGATAGACTGGTCCACCTCCGAGCAGAGCACGGAGCCGTCGCTCACGCCGAGGATGGGCGGAGAGTCGAAGAAAACGATGTCGTAGCGCGCCTTGAGCTCGTGAATCATGTCGGACATCCGCTGGGAATTGAGGATGCCGACGGCGTCGGAGGGAAGGATTCCCGAAGGAATGATCGAAAGGTTTTCGATGCCGGACGGCAGGATCACCTCCTCAAGCGACATGTTCGTCGTGAGGTAGTTGGTCAAGCCGACGGCGTTGGAGATTTCGAACACCTTGTGCTGGGTGGGACGTCGAAGGTCGGCGTCCACGATGAGCACGGAGTAACCGCCCTGGGCGCAGGTGTAGGCAAGGTTTGCGAGGGTGGTGGACTTTCCCTCGCCGGGGCCACCGGAGACCATCGAGATGGTATTGGCGTCGGGGGACTTGCGGTTGAACTCGATGTTGGTGCGCAGGATGCGGTAGGCTTCCGCGTCCGGAATGTCGGGCGAGTTCTTGTGCAGAAGGCGAATGCCCTTGGGCACCACGGCGAGCACGGGCACGCCGAGGAGGTTTTCCACGTCCTCCATCGTCTTGATGGAAGTGTCGAGATACTCGATGAGAAAGGCGAGGCCAATGCCGACGATGAGACCGACGACCACGCCAAGGACCATGTTGAGGAGCACCTTGGGCGAAGAAGGAAAGGAGGGCGGCTCGGCCTTTTCCCAAATGACAGCCGGAGTCTGCGGCATGGAGCGATCCACGCTCTCGGTGGCAGCCTTCTGCTCCATCGCGGCGAGCACCGTCTTGGCACGGATGAGTTCCTCCTTTGTCTCGAAGTATTCAGTGGAGCCCTTGCGCAGGGTGCGCGACTCGTTGCGCAGGGACTCAACTTGCCCCCTCAAGGACTCGTTGGTGCCTTTGGCAATGTCGCGCTGGGCGACGAGCGCCTTACGCAAACTGTCCACCTGTTCCTCCAACTGCTTGACGTAAACGTCTTTCTGCGCGCGCAACGACTTGACGCGGGGATGATTGCGCCCGAGCCCTGAATTGAGCATGGCGGCCTCGGCGGCGACGATCTCCTGATATTGGGGAAGGATCTTCTGCACGACAGGGTCCGTGATGCCAAGCTGGCCAATGGAACGCATCAGTTCATCGCCGCGCAGCTTTTCAATCTGCTGAAGCTGAGAATTGAGGGCGGCCATCGTGGTGTTGGACTTTCCCAGTTCCTCCTCCTTGGAAGCGATCACGCCGCGGCGAGGATCGTCTTGACCGACAGCGCGGTCATTCTCGTTATCGATGATGGTGGGGTCCGCCTCGCGCATCTTCTGCATGCGGACGGTCATCTCAGTGACCTTGTTGCGCTGACCCTCAAGCTGCGAGGAGAGCTCGGTGAGCGACGAGCGGGTCATATCCTGGCGCAACTCGCGCTTCTTCTGCTGGTAAGACTCGGCGATGGCATTGACGATCTCGGCAGCCTTGGCGGCGTCCTGGTAGGTCACCGAGAGTTCCAGCACCTCGGTGTTGCGAATCTGGCGCAGGCCCATGAGGCTGCGCAGCTTGAAGTAAGCCTGTTCCTTATTGAGTGGGTTGCCGCCGGCCTCAGCCGCCCAAAGGACGCCGAGTTTGAGCTTGTCTACCACCGGATAGAGCACCTCCTTGCGCTGCATGATCTCGAATTGCGTGGGTGCGAAGCGTGGGTCCAGGCCCGTGCCCCCACCCGATTCGCGGAACACGCGCATGGTGTTTTCCTGGTCGCCTTTGAGTTCCATAGACACCGAGGCCTTGTATTGCCGCGGCATGAAATACGTGGTCACGCCGGCCGTGAGCACCACGAGCAGGAAGGCGAGCGCGACGATGCCGAAGCGCACGCGGATGACGCGCCAGTAGTCGAGCGCGTGGAGCTTGGCTTCGCCGGTGGATTCTCCGGCGGGTGGACGGCCTTCGGGATTACGCATGGGGGGCGAAAGGAAGCGCGGGCGGCGCGATGACGCAACCGCCCGCGACGGGGGCACAACGATTAAGACGTGGATGACCAGCCGCCCACGCCAAGGACTGGCTCAGAACTGAAAGCGTGCGCCGACGTAAACGCGATTGCGGTCGTAGGAACGGCCGAGGAGGTCCGAATCGGTCGTGGTGTGGAGGTAACCAGCGTCCACGGCCCAGTTGCGATTGATTCCGTATCGAATGCCCAGAGCGACGTCATAGACGTTCTCCTTGAAGTTCGTGGCGACGAAGGCCAGGGGCCCGCGGCCCTCGTAATCGCCATTCGTGTAATAGAAGGAGCCGAAGGCGGAGATACGCGGGGTGATGCGCTGGCGGACGGTGATTCCCAGGCGCACCGCGCGGCGGTCGCGCGTGCCGGACACGTCCGTCTGCTCGATGCCGTAGCGCATCGAGAGCGTGATCGTCGAATCACGCATGTAGTCGTAGGACGCGCTGACTTCCGCGTAGGGCGAGGTCGTGTCGCTGTTGAGCTGGTCGTAGTCGCGGAACTCGGCGCCGATGCGCACGGCAAAGCGGAGGCGGGGCGAGAGCGTGGCGTCTATGCCCGCGAGCAAGTAGTGCGCGCGCGAGTCGAGGCGGATGTTAGAATAGTCAACGTAACCGAAGCGGTATTCGCCGACGAGCGAGATGGTTGGCGCAAGCAGGAAGCGGAACTCCTGCGCGAAGAAATGCTCGTTGCGATCCTGCTGGGTCTGGTATGGCTCGTCGGCGTAGCGGATAAAAATTGGCGCGTAGCTGGTCACCGTGGAGAAGCGTCGGCTCCACTGGTAAGTCAGCGCGAAGCGATTGCTTGAGTAAAAGTAGTCGCCCGAGCGCGTGGTATTCAGGCCAACCAAATTAAAGTCGGGCTGCGACTGGTAAAGGTTGGTCGTGGTGGCGGACAACAACAGCCGGGGAGAGACCTTGTAGGTCCAGGCCACCGATATGTTGGCGTTGATGTCGTACTCCCGCCCATTGTTGCCTTGGTCGAAGTAATAGACGATGCCTGCGCCCGCGCCGATGCTCAGCGTGGCGCGGGCGGAGCGCGCCTGGTAGGTGAACTGCGCGTCGGGGTTGATGAACCCGCTCTCTTGCCGGCTGAACTCGGTGGCGTTGATGTTGTCATCGTAGCCAAAGCGCAAGTTGAAGACCGATTGGATGCGCGAGCGATTCACCGAAAAATCCCCCGCGGAATCGGACACCGGCGCCGGGGCCGGATCGAAGGGACCGGCGACCGCCGACACGGCGGAAAGGGCGAGCAGCCATCCGGAGGCGGCGGCGAGGGAGCGAAGACGAGCGCGTTTCATGAATCTGGGGGCGAAGGAGAACAGAAGGCCAAGCCACGCGAGGACGGATTGGCCGAAAGCTGGGCGATGATGATGTGTCACCGGCCCTCCCGCAAGAATATTCGCCGCCGCAATTGAAATTCCCCGCCTGTCCTCAACGCCCACCCGCTCGCGCCAGCTCGTCCAATGCCTGCTGAGCCGCGGGAAGACCAGCGAGATCGAGCGCCCGCTGGTATTCGCGGCGGGCCTCGTCAAGGCGGCCCCCACGCCGCAGGTGATGGGCAAAGATGACATGAAGCGCGGCGTGCCTCGGGTCAATCTCCAGTGCCTCGATGAAAGTGGCATCCGCCTCTGCCGTGCGCCCCAGCACCGACCAGATCCAGGCCAGCACAATGAGGGTGCGCGAGTCGCGCGGAAAGAGAAAGAGCGAGGCTTGGTAGGCATCCGCCGCGCCCAGCGCGAAGGAGCGCGCTGCCTCCGGTCCCGCCTTGGTTTGCTCGCCCAGACGCCGGCGCGCCTCGCCGAGGTAAAACCAGAGGAAGGGGTTCTGCGACTCCGCCTCCAAGCCCTCACGCGCCAAACGGGTGGCGGAAAGGAGATCGCCGTCACGCAGCGCCACGCGCGCCTCCTCAGCCAGCCGCTCGCCAGTCCACCGCGGCAGCGCGACCGCGGCCAGGACCACGGCGGCCCCCGCACCCAGCAGGCGTAGCGGCCACTGGCGGCGCGGCGGCCCCGGCGTGGAGCTCAGGTCCACGCTTGGCTGGGCAAGCATCCCCGCCACCATGGCGAGGAGCACGGCATTGGCAGGAAGATGGAGGTTGAAGTCGAGCACGGAGTGCACCGCAAGCGCCACGGCCGAGGCAATCGCGCCCATGTTGATCGCCAGCGCGGTGCTCGCCGGCCAGCGCGCCCCGCCGCCCAGACGCCGGAGGTTCAACCGCGCGAAGCCACGCCCGCCGGCACGCAGATGCAGGCCAAGAAAGAGCAGCCCACCGAGCAGCCCCACGCCGCCATATTCGGCGACTAGGTGGAGGTAGTCGTTGTGCACATGAACGGGGTCACGCTCCATGCCAGGCTGCCGAAACTCGCGCCCGTAGTAAAGATAAGTGCCCGCGCCGGTGCCAAACACCGGGGCCACCTTGGCCTGCTCCAGCGCTGCCGGCCAAAGACTCAGGCGAATATCCTGGCGAGACTCCAGGAGCAACGTCGCCCGCCGCCGCAGCGACTCACTTTGTGCGCCAATGACGAGGATTGCCGCCACCGCCACCGCCAGCAAGCTCGCTATGAGCAGCGCCGGCCGCCACGGTGACGTGCCCCGCGCCAAGCGGAGGCGGCGGAACGTCAGCCAGATCGTCACCGCGAGACCAGCCGCCAGCGAAAGGAGGCCGCCGCGGCTGCCCGTGAGAATCAAGCCGGCTAAGCACACCAGCGCTCCGAAGCTAAGAAGCAGCCGCGTCCAGGCCGGAACTCGCGCCCAGGTCGCCGCAGCCAGCGCGAAGAGCCCAGTCACGTTGAGAAAGCCCGCCAAGTGATTTGGGCAGATGAAGAACCCGCTGGCCCGACCGCGGTAGTCCTCGGAGCGCAGCCAACCGAAAAGCATGAAGTCGTCGCCCACGGCGAACTGGCGCGCGCCAACTACAAGGTTGAACATCGCCAGCGCGAGCAAGGCGAAGACGAGGGCGAGGCGCTCACGCGGGTCGGTCAGGTGGCACGCGATGACCAAATAACCAGCCAGCGCTCCCAGAGCAGTCCATAGATCAGACAAGGCCAGCCAGGGAACCGGCGAGATCCACGCGCGAACCGCCACGTAGAGAAAGAAGCCAACCCCGGCAATGATCGCCGCGCGATCCGTCGGCGATCCCGCATGGCGCACAAACGCAATCGCTGCCAGCGAGGTGAGAGCGAGCAAGGCATAGCCGGGCAATGAGAAGCCAAGCCGCGCACCGCCGAGGCCGAGCTGGAGCACAGCCACGGACGCAAACGCGAGGAAGAAGACCAGCCAGCGCACGAGATTGCGGAGAAGAAAAAACCCTTGCGGCCACGCAGGCCGCAAGGGTTTGGAAAGATTAGCTTGGAGAGACGATCACCGGTTCCCCGTCGGCGTAACGGGCACGAAGATGCCGCCGCCGGGGTTCGAGCCGGAGAAGCCAGGAGCGCCGGCGAAGCCGGGCAACACGTAGCCGGTGCCGAAAGCCGGGAGCGAGGAACCGTCGCTGCCACCACCATCGCCGAGCAGGCCGGAGAGAGCCGAGGCGCAGCCGGGGACAATGACGGTAGCCTCTTCGACGAGCGCGCGAGCCTGGCCGGGCGCCGCTTCGAGGGCCGCGCGGGTGAGCGCGACGTAGTCGTCGCAGAACTCGGGCACGTCCGCCCGCTTCTTCTTTTTGCGGGAAAGCAGCGCGACGCGGAGGATCGGCACCGCCTTGTCGGAGTTCTTGCGGACAGCCGAGCGCACCGCGGTGGCGAGCACGGGCGTGGGAGCCGAGGCGATGGTGACGCCAGCGGGCAATTCGGCGGCGAGAAGCTCGCCGGACGAGGCGGCGGCGACGCCGACGGCCTCGCGGACCCCGCCGGCGGTGAGCGCGACGATCAGGGCTAGGGCAAGGCCGAAGGGACGAAGGAGGCTTGCTTTCATGGGGGTGTGGGTTGCGGTGAAAACGCTGCGGAAGAGAGCGGGCAGCGGGAATCGAACCCGCATGGCCAGCGTGGAAGGCTGGAGCTTTACCACTAAGCTATGCCCGCGTCGGGCGGACTATGTCAATCGATGATTGCGAAGGCGAGGCGTTTTTTCCGATTTCTTTGCGAGGAAGCCCTCATTTGGTGAGGTAGTCGCCCTTGGAGTTGCCGGAAACTTTGTTCGCCTTGAGCGGGTCGCCCTCAAGCTTCGCCCCGTTGACCACGGCAATGCCGCCGGCCTTGTTGCCGCGCACCGTGTTGCCGGTGAGCATGGGCCGCGTGCCCGGGGCGGTGACCAGGATGCCGGACGAGTCGTTGTCCTCGATGACGTTGTCGCGCGCCGCGCCGCGGGCGTCGTTCTGGAACTCAAGGCCGTTGAGCTTGTTCCGGCGGATCTGGTTGCCCGTTAGCGTGGGGCTGGAGGACTGGAAGACGGAGACGCCGCTGCCCTCGTTTTGTTCGATCACGTTGCTCTCGAGCACGCCGCCGGCTTGGTTGCCAAAGGCCACGCCGTGGGAACGGTTCAGGCGCGCGGTGTTCTGGCGCAGCGTGGGCGCAGAGCCTTGTTGGGTGACCACGAAGCCGGCACCGCCGTTGCGCTCGCAGATGTTTTCCACCGCCGAGCCGCCCGCGCCGCCGGAGAACTCGATGCCGTGCTTCACGTTGGCGCGGCACTCGTTTTTGCGGAGGTCGGGGTTGGCCGCGGAGAGCGAGGTGATGCCGGAAGTGCCGTTGCGCTCGCAGAAGTTGCCCTCGGCTTGGCCGCCGGCGCCCTCGAGGAAGAAAATACCGGCGCGCGTGTTGTCGTGGCAACGGTTGCCGCGCAGCGTGGGCGATGAGGAGCCACCGAGCACGGCGATGCCATTGCCGCCCATGCCCTCGACCACGCAATCCTGCACCGTTACGCGGGAGTTGTCGATCGTGATCCCATCAGCGAAAACCTTCCGGCCGCGCAGCGCGAGGCCCTCGATGCCGCCGGAGCGAATATCCTTCGCGCGCACGATCTCGTTCGCGCCGTCGGGTGCCTCAAGCACCGAGTCGGCCGCACTCGTGCCGACGAGGCGCACGCCGTCCTTGAGCACGATGGCCTCGCGGAACACCCCCTTGGGCACTCGCACCGTGTCTCCCGCGTGGGCCGCGGCCATCGCCTCGGCCACGGTCTTGAACGGCGCGCCCACGGTGAGCACCTGCGCCTGCGGCGGGGTGGGCGTGGGCACGGCGGTCGGCGCGGCGGTGGGAACCGGCGTCGGCGCGGCGGTAGGCGTGGCGGGGGGGGGGGGGGGGGGGGGGGGGGGGGGGGGGGGGGGGG
>CALMOL010000040.1:0-2450 GCA_937871685.1 uncultured Verrucomicrobiota bacterium | reverse complement strand
CGGCGTGGGCGTGGGAGAAAGAGGCGGGGGATCTGGCCGCCTGCCCGGCCCGGCAAGGAAGAACCACGCGGCCGCCGCGCCCGCGACGACCACCGCGCCGATCCCGCCGAAAAGCGCCGCGGAAGATTTCTTCGGCGGCTCCGGCGGCGCGCCCGCGGTGCTCGCCCCGCGCTGAGTGCCGCTGCGTTGCGTGCCGGCGGTGGAAGCCCCCGCGCCGGCGAGACGGCTTTGAATCTGCGAGCCAGCCGCGGTCACCCCCGCGCTGCCCAGCGTCGAGCCGGCGTAGGAGGAGCGCGTGGCAAGCAGGCCCATGCGCTCGGCAACCTCCATCGCCTCCTGCGGGCGCTGGGTGGGATCCTTGGAAAGGCATGCGGCCACGGTCTCCTCCCACTCGGGCGGGAGGTCTGTGCCGGCGAGATCCAGTTCCTCGCGGCGCTCGCGCATGGAGGGTGGCATCACCTCGTCGAGCTGACGCGCGATGTTTCCGGAGTAAAACGGCGGCTTGGAGGTGACCAGCTCGTAGATCGTCGCGCCGATGGCATAGACGTCGTCCTGGATCGAGGGCCGCTTCCCGAGCGCCTGCTGCGGGCTCATGTAGAGCAGTGTGCCGCTGGTGCCACGGTCCTGCGTGACGCGAGACACGGAGTCGGAGATGGACCGGGCGATGCCAAAGTCGGTGACCTTGAGGTCGCCCGTGACGTTGATCATCAAGTTCGCCGGCTTGAGATCGCGATGAACAAGCTTGGCGCGGTGATGGGCGTAGTCGAGCGCCTCGCAGAGCTGCCGCATCCACTGCGCGATCTCGCCGGACTCGAAGAATTTCTGCGGGCGCGCCACGCGCATGGCGCCCAGCGTCTGGCCGTCCACGAATTCCATGGCGATGGCGGCCGCGTTCGAGTCCTCCACGAGGTCATACACGCGCACGATGTGCGGATGGGCGAGGTCGAGGCCGCGCCGGGTCTCGCGCTTGAGGTCATCCAGCGCCGCTTCATCCGAGCGCAGCAAGTCGGGCAGAAATTTCATGGCCACCTCGCGCTCAAGACGCTCGTCCCATGCGAGCCATACCATGCCCATGCCGCCGCGGCCCAGGATGCGCTTGAGCACGAAGCGACCGAAGAGCTTCTGCCCCGGCGCATAGCCGCGGATGGTCATCCCGAGGGCAAGGTCGTCAAGTTCGTCCGGCATTGAGGGAAGCAGCGGGGAGGCGTGAGAGCCGCAGGCATAGCCGCGATGGGGCGAGCGGAAAAGTGAGAAGTGAGGAGTGAGAGGTGATAAGTGCCCCGACGCCGGGCGCGGGCGACCGGGGGCGGCCGGCATTTTTCCACTTTTGCCCCCGGCGCACCCTGGCTATCTCGCTTCGCTCGGTTCACCTGTCAGTTCTCACTTATCACTCTTCCGCTCGCATGCCCGCCGTCCTGCGTTTCCAGCACTTCGAGGTCGCCACGCGCCCCGACGGCAAGCCCGTGGAGCTCGGCCGCGGCGCGATGGGCATTACCTACAAGGGCTACGACACCAACCTCAAGTCCGCCGTCGCGCTGAAGGTCATCAACGCCCAATACCTCCATTCCGACATGGCCCGCGAGCGATTCCTGCGCGAGGCCCGCGCCGCCGCCCGCCTGCGCCACCAGAACGTCGCCTCCGTCTATCACCTCGGCCAGGACGGCGACATGTATTTCTACGCGATGGAGTTCGTCGAGGGCGAGACGCTCCAGGCCCGCGTGCGCCGCGAGGGACCCTTGCCTGCGCGCGAAATCCTCGAGATCGCCCTCCAGGTCACCCGCGCCCTGGCCGCCGCCCAGCGCGAGAAGCTCGTCCACCGTGACCTCAAGCCGGCCAACATCATGCTCGCCGATCAGGACGGCGAGCTCCAGGTCAAGGTGATCGACTTCGGCCTCGCCAAAGCCGCCGAGGACGCTGGCCCCGACGGCAGCATGCGCGCCATCACCATGGGCTTCGTGGGCACACCCGACTACGCCTCGCCCGAGCAGATCGAGGAGAAGCCCCTCGACACGCGCTCCGACCTCTACTCCCTCGCCGCCACCATGTGGTATGGCCTCACCGGGCGCACCATGTTCACCGGCACCGTGCCGCAGGTGATGGCCCAGCAAATGGATCGGCCACCGCCGTGGGAATGGCTCGCCCATCAGCCACCCGAGGTCGTGGGGCTGCTGCGCCAAGTGCTCGAGAAGGAGCGCGAGCAACGCCCCGCCTCGCCGCTGGTGCTGCGCGGCATGATCGAGCAGTGCCTGCGCACGGTGCCCATCACCCCGCGCGCGTCCCAGGCCGACACCGTGGTGACCGACGCACCCGCCGAGCCGACGCTCGCCGCCACCCAGGCCGGCAACCAAGTGACGATCGGCTCCGAAACCGAGGCTACCGACGCCACCCTCATCGACGACGCTCCGCCCACGTCCGCCCCGGTCCCAGAAAATCTCACCACCCTCAAGGCC
>CALMOL010000039.1 GCA_937871685.1 uncultured Verrucomicrobiota bacterium | reverse complement strand
TGCTCGAGATTTTCACCCGCAAGGGCGCGGGCACCTTGGTCCGGCGCGGGCGGGGCAGCGCGGGGCGGGGGGCCCGCCGCCGCCCCGCGGGGCGCGCTCGCCCTCGGCCTGCACCGCCCCGCGCAGGGCAGGGTCGCGGCCGGCGGTGACGGTGAGCCGCACGCCGGGGACGCCGAGCAGGGCGCGCGTCACCGCCGGGGCGAGGTGCGGCTGGGAGTTGATAATGTAGAGGACGCGGCGGCCCAGGGCGGGGTCGCCCACGGCGGGCCGTGTCTCGGAGGGCGGGTCGGAGTAACGCGGATGCACCGGGAAGCCGAGGGCGCGCAGCTTGTCCCGCGGCACGCCGCGCGCCGCCATCGCGTCGGCGGTCTCGTCGTTGGGCACGAAATACACGTCGGTGCCCGGCGAGCGCGTCCACACGGAGTTGATGGAGATCGAGTCGGTGACCACCATCGCGCGCGGAAACCCGCTCGGCCCACCCTCGGCGGCGAGCCGGTCGAGCACGAAGCCGTAGAAGGGGAAAGTGGCCACGAGCGCCGCCGGCGGCTGGGCCGCGAACATCTGTCCCAGCTCGCGCCACAGCGGGCGGAAGGCCCACGGCGTGGCCTCCAGGAAGTTCACGCGGTCAATGAGCCGGTAGATCGCCGCCCACACGCGCGGCGCGCGGGAAAGCAGCGCGAGGTAGCCGCGCTTGGTCCAGCGGTCACGCCGCGGGAACACGCGCGCGTTGAGGTCCAGGAACTCCGCGCGCAGGAGCGGATCATTTCCCAGGAGGCGCTCGAGCGCCGCCACCAGCCCGCGCGCCGCCGCGTGATGACCCTCGCCAAAACCGGCGGAACCGACGTAGATCGTGCGCGGGGAGGGCATGGGCCTTGCCGTGATACGGCGGAAGCTTCGGCGCACCAAGCGCCAATTTTGCCACGCGGACAAGATCGGCGCGTCAGACGGGCTTTCGCTCCGCGTGGAGGCGGCCATGTTCACAGCCGCGGAAGCCACCAACCATGAGCGACCAGCCGCCCGCCCCTTCCTTTGCCCCGCGCCCTCCCGCCGAGACCAAGCCGCCCGCGCCAGCAGACGAGCCCGTGGCTGAGCCGTCGCCCGTGGCCCCACCCGCCAAGGCGACCGCCAGGCAGCCGGTTTCCCCGCCGGCCGGCGAACGGGCCTCGCCATCCGCCCGAACCGGCACGAATCCGACGCTCTCTCCTCCGGCCGTTGTGGAGGCTTCCGCCAAGCCGGCCGATCCGGCCCCTCCCCCGTCACTGCGGGAGCGCACGGCGCGCGGCCTGCGGCGCTGGCGGAGCATCACCGGCCGCTGGCTGGCCTCGGCTTACCACGACAACGCCCTGGGCCTCGCCTCGCAGCTTTCCTACGACTTCCTCTTCTTGCTCGCGCCGGGGCCGCTGCTCGTGTCGGCGGCGCTGTCCGTGTTTGGCACCGACCCCTCCACGCTCGCCTCGATCATTGCGCTGCTGAAAAACTTCCTCCCGAACATCACCCACCCCATCGTGGACCGGCAGGTGGCGGCCATCGTGGTGAGCGGCCTGGGCGGCAAGCTCGCGCTCGTGGGCATCCTCATCGCGATTTACCTCGGCCTGAACTTCGTCAACACCTTCACCAAATCCATCAACCACGCCCTCGGCGTCCACGAGATGCGGCGCTCGTGGTGGAGCCGCTCCTTCATCGCGCTGCTGCTGCTGTTCTGGTTCTCGTTCACGGTGCTCTTCGGCTTCAACCTCGTCGTCTTCGGCGAGCAGGTGGCCCGCACGATCGTCGAGACCTTCGGCCTGAACGTCCCGCTGGAGGACATCGTCGCCTGGGCCAAGTATCCCCTCATCGCCCTGGCGCTCACCGGCGTGGCGCACACGCTCTACCTGCTCACGCCGGAGGTCTATCAAACCTCGCGGCAGGCGCTGCCGGGCGCGGTGTTCTTCGCGTTGGGATGGCTGTTCGTCACCTGGCTTTTCCGCGTCTATGTCGAGCAATACGCGCGCTACGGCGAATACTACGTGTCTTTCGCGTCGCTGGCGGTGCTGCTCACGTGGATCTACGTGACCTCGTTGCTGCTGCTGCTCGGCGGCTGGCTCAACGTGGTGCTGCGGCAGGAGTCCAGACCGACGCTCCAGCCGGCGGCGGCGTGAGGGTTGGCCACGGAGGCACGGAGACCACGGAGACAAAGATGGGAGACGGCTGGGATGGTTGTCCGGCGCGGACGCCTCCTGCCTTCCCAGGCTTGGATTTTCCCTGCCCCTCCGTGCGCCCCGTGCCTTCGTGGCCTTCTCCCGGACTGGGGAGGATGGCGCGTTCCGGGTTCGACACTGCGCGCCTCCTGGCTTTTCTGCGCTCGGCCGAACTCCCCTCCGTGCGCCTGCGCTTCCCTCGCCTTCTTCTCCTGTCCGGGCTCGCGGGCGGCTGCCTCGCGGCGGAACCGCTTCCCACGCCCGCGCCCGACGAGCCGATCACGCTGCCGCCGCGCACCGAACTCGCACAAGCCTTCCCGCGTTCGCTGCTGGACCGCTACCGCGACCCGACGCCCACGCCCAAGCCAAGTGACGACCAGGACCGCGCGCCCGTGGTGATCGAGAAGCCCGGCGGGCGCGAGGAGCCTGAAGAAAAGGAAGCGCCGCGGCCGTTCTTCTGGTTCCTCGGCGGGAGCAACAAATACGTCACCGGCTCCATCCGGGAGCGCATCGACGCGCCCGGCGTGCGCGCCGGTCGGTGGCGCTACATCATCGTGCACAACTCCGGCACCCGGCAGGGCAACGCACGCGCCTTCGACTTTTACCACCGTCGCGTGCGCCGCATGCCCAACGGCATGGCCTACCACTTCGTCATCGGCAACGGCCACGGCTCCGGCAACGGCCGCATCGAGATCGGCTCGCGCTGGAGCAACCAGATCCCTGGCGGCCACGTCGCCTCCGACTACCTCAACAACATCGGCATCGGCATCTGCCTGGTGGGCGACTTCAACCGCGACCTGCCCACCAAGGCCCAAGCCGAGGCGCTGGAGGAGTTGATCAACCACCTGCGCAAGCGCGTCGGCCGCGTGGACCGCCAGCTTGCCGTGGTGAAGGCTCACCGCGAGATCAACCCGCGCCCTACCGACTGCCCCGGCCGCCGCTTCCCCGTGCGCTGGCTGCACCGCAAGTTCGACTGAAAAAGCTTCAAGACTCAAGCATCAAACCTCAAGGAAGGGACAAGCCCAATGGGCGGAAAGGAAGGTGCGCGTCTGCCTGCACCCTCTTTCCCGCCCTTCCGTTTTCTTTCTCCTTCCCTCCTTCCTTGAGGCTTGATGCTTGAATCTTGAAGCTTCTTCCTACCCGCCCGGATTGCCAGAAT
>CALMOL010000038.1 GCA_937871685.1 uncultured Verrucomicrobiota bacterium | reverse complement strand
GATTGAAGCCTTTCCCGCCCGGGCCGTCGCGAAACGTGCCGATCACCGTCTGCCCCGGCCGCGGGAATGTCGGCGTGCCAAAGGTGAAGTCTTGGACGAAGGAGCCGACGACGACGATGGGAGACATGCGGGGAGGAAAACTCGAAGTTCGAAGTTCGAAACTCGAAACAAGCGCCGAAATGCACGGCAAGCGCCGAAAGCTTGTCCAGCCGCGAGCACTCCTCGCTTTCGGTGCTTCGCCCTTCCGCGCTTTGTCTCGAACGCTTGATGTGAATCAAGGCCTCGCCCGCAGGTGCGCTTGGCCCGCTGGGGGCGGTGGCTACTGGGACCGCCGGCATCCTTGCCGGCTGGGTCATTCCAGGGCAGCTGACTTCTCCCCCTCGGGCTTCTGTGAGACCACAAAGGGCGATGATCCCGTCCAAAGGCCCGAGAATCCAGATGCCCGGGAGGACCCTGCCGGCAGGGATGCCAGCGGTCCCAGTAGAGACCGCGCTCCGCAAAAGTGGGAGCGCGCCTTTTCCGCGCGGCCTGCTCGGGGCGCTCGGGAAGTGAGAAGTCGAAGTGTTTCCAGACGGAACCGCGCTCAGCCCACCGCGTTTCCCACCAAGCGTTCGAGTTTCGGGCGTCCGCGCCGGCTCAGTCCATCTCCGCCAGCGCCTCGTCCTCCTGGGTCACGCGGATCACTTCCTCCACCGTGGTGAAGCCCTGGCTCACGCGCCGCCAGCCGTCCTGGCGCAGCGTCACCATGCCCTGGGCCTGCGCCACGCCCTTGAGCACGCTGCCGTCGGCCTTCCGCGCGATCTCATCCTGGAGCGCCTTGCCGATGTTGCAAAGCTCGTAGATCGCCTTGCGCCCGAGGTAGCCGGTGTGCCGGCAGTGCTCGCAGCCCGCGCCGCGCTTGAACTTGTTCCCGAGCTGCATCGGGAAGCCGATCGAGATGAGGTAGGCCGGGTCGTATTCGTGGTCTTCCGCGCAGTGCGGGCAGATCGTGCGCACGAGGCGCTGCGCGATGAACGCACGCACCACCGACGACACGAGGAACGGCTCGACGCCCATGTCGAGCAGGCGCGTGATCGCGCCCACGGCGTCGTTCGTGTGCAGCGTGGAAAACACCAAGTGCCCCGTCATCGCGGCGCGGATGCCGATCTCGGCCGTCTCGAAATCGCGCATCTCGCCGACCATCACCACGTTCGGGTCCTGGCGCAGGATGTGGCGCAGGCCCGTGGCGAAGGTGAGCTGGATCTCCGGCCGCACCTCGATCTGCGACACGCCCACGAGCCGGTATTCCACCGGGTCCTCGATGGTGATGATGCGGCGCTGCACCGAGTTGATCGCCGAGAGGAAGCAATACAGCGTCGTGCTCTTGCCCGAGCCGGTAGGGCCGGTGATGAGGATGATCCCGTTCGGCTGCTTGAGAAGCTCGCGCACCGAGTGGAGGTGGTGCTCGCCGAGGTCGAGCCGGTCGAGGTTGAAGCGCGAGTCCTCGTCGCGATTCAGCAAACGCAGCGAGATGCTCTCGCCGTGGACGGTGGGAATGGTCGAAACGCGCACGTCGATGTCGCGCGAGCCGTCCTTGAGCGAGATGCGCCCGTCCTGCGGCAGGCGCTTCTCGGCGATGTCCATCTGGGACATCACCTTGAGGCGCGAGATGATGGCGTTCTGCAGCAGCCGGAGCTGCGGCGGCACGGCCGTCTCGTGGAGGATGCCGTCGATGCGGTAGCGGATGCGCAGGTCGTTTTCCAGCGGCTCCACGTGGATGTCGGTCGCGCGCTCGCCGATGGCTTCCCGGATCACCAGGTTGACGAAGCGCACCACGCTCGCCTCGGGGTCGTCCGCCGCGAGGTCGGTGGCGATGGACTCGCGGTCGTCCGGCAGGCCGATCGACGACGAGGAGGACAGAATCTCGTCGAAGGTTTCCGCGCCCACGCCGTAGAGCGTCTTGATGGCGCGCAGGAGCGGCCCGCGCGGCACCAGCACCCAGCGCAGCGTGGTGCCCGGCGGGGCGAGCTGCGCGGCGAGCTGGCGGGAAGCCGTGTTGAAAAGGTCGTAGGTGGCCAGCGTGAGCGTGGAGCCCGCGAGCGAGAGCGGCAGCACCTGGTGCTGGAAGACGAAGCGCGACGGCAGCGCCTTGAGCGCCTCGCGCTCCACCGAGGCCGGGTCGAGGCGCGGCTCAAACGCCACGCGGTAGCCCTCGGCCAGCCGGGCAAGAAACCGCGTCTCGTCCACCTTGTTCGAGTTGAGCGCGGACGTAACCCACGTCGCCCCCGGCTCCCGCTGGCGCGTCATCTCCTCCGCCTCGGCCGCCGTGGGGATGCCGCCGGCCACGAGGGCATCCACGAGTTGCTGACGGAAACGAGCAGGTGCGACGGCGGGCATGGCGCGCAAGTGATAGGCGCGAAGTCCCCCGCGCGAAAGGGCCGCCGGCGTCAGCGCGCTTCCATGACCGGCTCGCCGACCCGCTTCATGGATCCACGTAATCAACGAGCATCCGCCGGCCGGTCGGCGTGAACGGCTTGGCTTCCTCTGGAATGGGTTCGAGATCATTCTCGTCCCACGCGTAGAGGCGGCGGTAGTGATCGGAGATCGATCGCCCGCCCTCGTCGTGCGTGCGCACGGTGCACGTGAACACGCCGTCCCGCTGCGCGGCGAACGACTTCCGCAGCTTCCTGAGTTCGTGGGCGTCGGCGAACGCGGCCACCTCGGCGCCGTCCAGCATGGCGATCACGAGGCCGGCGGAGTCGTATTTTCGCGTCGCGTCCGCGGGCCACTCCCGCAGCGGACCGCGCACGGCGCCGGTGACGCGGAAGCGGTTGTTCTCGATGGTGGTGGCCGTGCCGTAGATCTGTCGGATGACGGCGCCGGTAAGCGGCGGGTCCGGCTTCGATTTTTCCGAGAAGGCGACCGCGAACGCCGGGATCAGGACAAGGATCGCGATGGTGCAAAAGGACACCGCGCCGCTCCAGAAGAACGTCCACTCTAAGGCCCGCCGCTTCGCCGGCGACTGGTTCGCCTGCATCTGCGCGGCGAGCGAGTCGATCACGGAGGGGCCGCGCCGCAGGACATACCACGCAAACAAGCGGAAGACGGGGATCAGCGCGCCGACGGCGAGCCACCAATGATAGATGCGCAAGGTGGGGCGCAGGCGGGGGTCTTCGCCCCAGTCGGCGATCGTGAGGACCAGGGGGATCGCCATCCCAAGCAAGCGGCCAGTTATGCTGGGCGAGCGGCTCCACGCGGTCACCGGTTCACGAAGAGGAGCAACATGAGGCGACCGCCGCCCAGGCAAGCCAGCCAGGGGCAACGCCAGCGGCGCATGTTGCGCTGGCGCGCCCGCTGATGCCACGACTTTGGGCGTTCGCTTCCCGCGTGGAATCGCCGACCCGGCTGGTTTAGCGTTCCGCCGGCGAAGTGCAACGGTCCACGTTCGGGCTCAGCCATTCCCCTCTAGAAGCTCGCGTGGAAAGTTGAGGAGTGAAGCCGTCTCATTCATAACTGAAACGGTCCAGGGACGAGGTGTGACGGCGCACCATTGGCCTTCAACCGGGCACCTCGGAGCCGGAATCGGGAAGTCTCGAAGTGAATTATCGGAGTGTAGAGGTGGATAAATGCACCTCGGAACTTTGCGCGCAAAGTTCCCGACCCCCAATTGCTAGCTTCCACACTCCGACAATCCACCTAGCGAGTGCAATCACAAGCTTCTACGGTCCGACATTCGTCTTCACGTCGCGTCGGACGAGAGTGAGAGAGCCGGATTACCAGCTTTTCGCGTCCAGCATCACGCCGCGTTGGTCCCCCATCGGAGCCGTGAGGGGCGATTGCAAGCTTCTTCAGTCCGATAATGGGGTCGAGCAGGTGGAATTGCAAGCCTCCCCAGTCCGATGTTTCACCTGCCAAGTGGAATTACCCATCTCGCGAGTCCGATAATTCCCTTGGCAAGATGGCGAAATGGCGAATCCAGGGCAGCCTCAACGATTCCCCCTCCAGTGCGAAGTGCTCGGGACATCCCAAGCAAATGTTCTGGCCGGACGCGGGACGATGGAAGATCAAGTTCGGGCGATGCGAGCGTCACGAACCTCCGCCGGCATCCCTGGGCGAGCGTTGGCAGCGGGCACCTTTGCCTTGCGACCCAAGGGACGAGCGGGCGTAATGGGAGCGCCATGAGCGATATTCTCCCGTTTCCATCGGCCGCCGTCATCCCGGCTCAAGCTGCCCTGCCACCAGCGCCCCACACCGCGGCTTCGCTGCGACCGGCCGTGGTGCGGATGGTGGTCACGGAGCCGACCCGCTTGCGCATGCTCTGGGCGCTGTCCGAAGGTGCGATCATGTCGATCGAGCAGATGGGCGAGTTCATTGGCTGCAACGCCAACATGGCTTCCAAGCATATGAAAGTGCTCTGGCGCAGCGGCGTGATCGTTTGGGCGGATCCACCGAACGGCGACAAACGCCGGCATTGCTATCGGCTTCCCGAGGCCTTTCGTATTCGCGACGCCGCGGGACGCGTGGCACTGGACTTCGGCTGCGTGATGCTGCGGCAAGACTGACGGGCCGCTGTTTGAGGAGGTGTCGGACGGATTCACGGCCAGTTCAATTTCACCGCGGTTTCTCCTCGCGCTGGGGCAGGTCGGGCGACATCCTCCGCGCGCCGCTGCCGCCGCG
>CALMOL010000037.1 GCA_937871685.1 uncultured Verrucomicrobiota bacterium | reverse complement strand
GCAATTGGTCGCAGCGCGAGGATCTCGAGCGGCTGGTTGCTGCGCTGGGCGCGGGAGGTGAGGGCGGCGCGGGCGTTCGTGGCGCGGGACTTTTCGAGGAAGTAGTCGTAGTTGCCCGGATACCACACCGGCTTGCCGGCGGAGATGTGGAGGACGCTGGTGGCGACGGCGCGGATGAAGTGAACGTCGTGGGAGATGAAGATCAGCGTGCCTTCGTATTGGCCGAGGGCGCCGGAGAGGGCGTCGATGGAGGCCATGTCGAGGTGCGTGGTGGGCTCGTCCATCAGCATGAGGTTGGGCGGTTGAAGGAGGAGCTTGGCGAGGGCGAGGCGCGTCTTTTCGCCGCCGCTCAGGACGGCCACGGGCTTGAAGACGTCGTCGCCGGTGAAGAGGAAGGAGCCGAGCACGGTGCGCACGGTTTGCTCGGGGAGGGTTTCGCCGGTGTCGGACGCCTCGGCGAGGACGGTGCGGTCGGCGCGGAGGTTTTCGACGCGGTTTTGCGCGAAGTAGGCGCTCTCGACGTTGTTGCCGAGCTTGCGTTCGCCGGCCTGGGGCTGGAGGACGCCGGCGAGGAGCTTGAGGAGGGTGGACTTGCCCGCGCCGTTGGGGCCGACGAGGACGGTGCGCTGGCCGCGCTCGGCCTCGAAGTTCAGCTTGCGATAGACCGGCGCGGTGGGGCCGTAGGAGAAGTCGATGTCCTTCAATTCCACCGCGAGCCGGCCGCCGCGCGGGGGCTGGGGGAAGCGGAAGCGCACGACCTTCTCGCGCGTCTCGGGAGCTTCGATGCGCTCCATGCGGTCGATCTGCTTGAGCTTGCTCTGGGCCTGGGAGGCTTTGGAGGCCTTGGCGCGGAAGCGGTCGGCGAAGCGCTGGAGGCTGTCGATCTCGCGCTGCTGGGCCTTGTGGGCGGCGAGCTGCTGCTCGTCGCGCGCGGCGCGCTGGGCGAGGAATTCGTCGTAGTTGCCGCGGTAGCGACGGAGCTTGCCGCGCTCGATGGAGGCGATGGAGTCGCAGAGAACGTTGAGCATCTCGCGGTCGTGCGAGATGAAGAGGATGGCGCCCTCGTAGCGCTTGAGGTGCTCCTGGAACCAGCCCAGCGTGTCGAGGTCGAGGTGGTTCGTGGGCTCATCGAGGAGGAGCAGGTCGGGCGCGGCGGTGAGGAGCTTGGCGAGGTGGGCGCGCATGACCCAGCCGCCGGACAGCTCGCGGACGGGGCGGTTGAAGTCTTTTTCGCGGAAGGCGAGGCCGTGGAGGATGCGCTGGGCCTTGGGCTCGAGGCGGTGGCCGCCGAGTTCGTCGTAGCGGGCGAGGGCGATGTCGTGCTCGACGGGATCGAGGTCGGCCGGCGGGTGATTGATGAGCTGGCGCAATTCGGCCAGCTCGGGCGTGACGGCGGTAGCGAGGTCGATGACGGTCTCGTCGCCGACGGCGGCGGTTTCCTGCGGGAGGAAGCCGGTGGTGGCGCGGCGGTCGAGCGAAACCTGGCCGGAGTCGGCGCCGGATTCGCCGAGGATGACGGAGAAGAGCGTGGTCTTGCCCGCGCCGTTGGGGCCGACGAGGCCGATGCGGTCGCCGCGGTTGACTTGAAGGGAGACGTCCTCGAACAGGACGCGGCCGCCGTAGGACTTGGTGAGATTCGAGAGCGTAAGCATCGCGGGGCGCGGACCGTAGCCGGGAACGGCGGCCACACAAAAGGCGCGCGCGTCTCAGTCCTCCGCGGCGCGCAGGCCCTCGAGCATCAATTGCCAGCGGCGCTCGCCCTGCCATTCGTCGGCGCTCAGGCGGAAGGCCACGTCCCACGGGGGTGGCGGGAGGTCCAGCGAGGGCGGGCTGAACCAAACGGCGCAAGCGGGCGGCGTCTCGTTCCCGCCGCGGCCGGCCGGGCGCAGGAACATTCGCAGGTGCCTTTCCTTCATGACGCGCGGCGGGCCGCAGGGCACCACGCGGCGGGCGAGGAAAAGCGGCTCGCGGTTGCCCTGACCGAAGGGTTGCATGGCCTCGTAGTGCCCGTAGAAATCCTCGCCAAGCGCGTCGAGGGAAATCTCCGCGTCGAGGCGCAGGCGCGGCCGGAGTTGCTCGTTGGAAAGGCGCGCGCGGGCCGCCGCGAGAAACGCGGCGCGGAAGGCGACGAAGTTCTCCTCCCGCAGGGTCACGCCGGCCGCCATCTCGTGGCCGCCACCCTTCACAATGAGGGGGGTGCATTCACCGAGGGTTTCCACGAGGGAAAGGCTCTCGATGCTTCGGCCGCTGCCCTTTCCAAGGCCCTGCTCGTCGAAACCGATGACCCACGCCGGCCGGTGGTGCGCGCGAGCGAGGCGCGACGCCACGATGCCTACCACCCCAGGATGCCAGCCGCGTGCGCCCACCACGATGGCGGCGTTTCCCTCCAGCGGCGGGTGATCGTCGGCGAGCTGGCGCTGGGCTTCCGCCAGCACGCGCTTCTCGACGGCCTGGCGCTCGGCGTTCTGCGCGTGGAGGCCGTTGGCCAAGTCGGCGGCGCGAGTGGGATCGTCCGTGCGCAGCAGCTCGAGCGCGGCCTGCGCGGTGCCGAGGCGACCGGCGGCGTTCAAGCGCGGGCCAAGGCGCCAGCCCACGTCGGACGCGGAGATGTCGCCGCGCGCGAGGCCGCACAGCTCGCAGAGCGCACGCAGGCCAGGCCGCGCGGTGCGGGCGAGCCGCGCGAGGCCGTGGCGGACGAGGATGCGGTTCTCGCCGAGGAGCGGCACGATGTCGGCCACGGTGCCGAGCGCGGCGAGGTCGAGCAGGGTGCGCAGGTCGCACGCGGGCGCGGGCCGGCGCTTGAGCAGGGCGTGGCCGACTTTGAAGACGACGCCCGCGGAGCACAGGTGCGCGTGGCCGCCGGCGGGATCGAGCTTGGGGTTGACCAGCGCGGCGCATGCGGGCCGCTCGCCGCCGCCCAGCTCATGGTGATCGAGCACGATGAGGTCCACGCCCTGCGCCGCGAGCAGAAGCGCCTCGCGCGCGGCGCTGGTGCCGCAGTCCACGGCCACGATGAGGCTCGGGCGATGTTCCTCCAGACAACGGGCAATGCCCTCGGCGCTTAGGCCGTAGCCCTCGTCCATCCGCGAAGGGAGGAAACACGCGGCGCGCACCCCCAGGTGGCCGAGCACTTCGGCGAGAATGGCGAGCGAGGTAACGCCGTCCACGTCGTAGTCGCCGAAAAGCGCCACGCTCTCGCCGCGGTCGGCCGCGCGCAGCAGCCGCGTCACGGCGGCCTCCATGTCCGGCAGCTCGAAGGGATCGCCGAGGCGCTTGAGGCGGGGAGACAGGAATTCCCGCGCCGTCTCCGCGTCGCCGTGACCGCGCCGCGCGAGGAGCCCGGCCACGGCGGGCGACAGGCCCAGGCTCGCCGCGAGCTCCGCCGCGCGGGCATCGGCGGCGGGATCGGGGGGCGGGAG
>CALMOL010000036.1 GCA_937871685.1 uncultured Verrucomicrobiota bacterium | reverse complement strand
GAGGGCGCCGCGCGCCGTGCGCGCCGAGCACGCGCGCGACTACGCGGGGCTGGCGATGGGGCTTGGGGTCTTTTTCCCCGTCGCGCTGGCGATCTACCTGCCGCACTTGTGGGTCACGCTGCACTACCTTTGGATTCCGGCCCTGGCGGCGGCGGGGGCCTTCGCCTTCTTCCGGCCGTGGGCCAGGGGATTTCTCGTTCTTGCGCTGGCCGCCGGGGCGTGGGAGGCGACGATCCGTCCCGTGCTGGCCGGCGGCCGGCCACGGGCGGGCAACGAGGAGATGGTCTTCCCGAACGGCCAGAAATTGCGGGTCACACCGGAGGAAAGGACCGCGTTTCGCGCGGTGCTGGACCGGTCCGCCCGGCTCGCGCCGCGGGAAACGGGCGCGCCGCCGGCGTGGCTGGTCTTCCCCGGCGCCTTCGGCTGGGAGCATTTTGCCGCGGGGAGGCTGCGCGTGGGCGCCCCCGGTTTCCGCCATTGGTGGTTTTTGCCGGCCTTCGTGCGCCCCCGCGAGGAACCCGCGCTGGTCGAGGCGCTCGATCGGGTGGACGCCGTGCTCGTGGACCTGCGCGCGCGGCCTGTTTCCGCGGTCGGTCCCGACCCTTCAAGCTGGGGCTGGGCCTCGCCCCGATTTTCCCCGGCCACCGGTGCCGCCCTGGCCGCCCGCCTGGGCTCGCCGGAAGAACTGGCGCCCAACCTATGGTGCTTCCCGGTGCGGCGGGAGGCTGCACCCCGCTGATGCCCAACCCGGCCTACAAGCTCGCCTTTTGGCGCGGTCAGTGGAACCGCCGGCGCTTCCTGCCGCGCCGGCCGCGATTGTCCGGGCTGCGCGCCGGCGGGGACGCGCCGCCGCTCGACCTGCGAGTCTTCACCTTCTGCTCGCGGAAACACCTCGCGGAACTCGCCTTCTGCGCGGCGTCGTTCCTGCGCCACGCGGGCGTGCCGCGCGAGTGGATGGTGCTCTCCGACGGCACGATGGAGGACGAGGACTTCGACTGGCTCCACGCGCTGCATCCGTGCTTGCGGGGAATTCGCCCGGTGGAATTGCCGCTGGCGGTGCTGCCGGCCACGCTCCAGCCCTTCGCGCGCACGGTGCCCTTCGGCCTCAAGCTCTCGCTTCTCGCGACGCTTTCGGTCGCGGGGGAAACGTGCCTCTACACGGATTCCGACGTGCTCTTTTTTCCCGCCGCCCGCGTGCTGCTGCCCCCAATGCTCAACGGGCAGGCGGCTCCCGCGCATTATCTGCCGGACGCGCGCGTCGCGCTCGACCCACGCCTGCTGCGCTCGCCGGAGGAAGCCGCCGAGCCGATCAACTCCGGCGTCGTCTTCCTGCGCCAGCCGCTGGATTGGTCGCTCGCGGCAGAGCGCTGGGCGGCGCTCGGCCCTGGGGTGGAGGCGGATTTTTTTTCCGAGCAAACGCTCTGCCATCTTACGCTGCACGCCGCTGGGGCCGCCCCGCTCGACCCGGCGCGCTGGGTGCTGGACCTCGACGACCAGACGGTCTGGGCGGATCGCTCGGCTGGCCGCGCCATCGCGTTGCGCCACTACGTCGCGCCGGTGCGGCACCACTTTTGGAACACCGTGGCCCGCCGGCTGCGAGACGTGTGGCGCGCGTGAGTCGAGGTCGCATGGAAATCATCCCCTGGCTGCTGCGCTCCTTCCCGCGCCTTCCCCTGCGCGGGCGGCTGCTCGGACGCTGGCTGGACCGGCGGCCCAGCGGCCGGCGCGAGGCGGTTCTGCCTGGTGGCGCGCGCGTGTCTTGTGACCTTGCCGACTCCTACGAGGCGATGGTGTGGCTGGGAGGGGAGGAAACCGAGGACTTGGCCGCTCTGGCCGGGCTGCTTGGCCCCGGCGACGTTTTCGTGGACGCCGGCGCTTGCCTCGGCCTGTGGGCACTGAGTGCCGCGCCGCGCGTGAGGCCTGGCGGTCAAGTTCACGCATTCGAGCCAAATCCCCTCACCGCCGGGCGGCTGCGCGACAACGTCGAGCGAAACGGCCTAAGCAAGGTCGTCCAAGTCACTGCCCACGCCCTCGGCGCGGCGGAGGGCGAGGCTGCCTTCAAGCTTAGCCGCGCGCCGAATCTTTCCCGTCTCGATCCCGCCGGCCGCACGCGTGTTCCGGTGCGCCCGCTGGATGCCTGCCTGCCGCCCGGCGCTTCCGTGCGTGGACTCAAGATCGACGTGGAGGGCGCGGAGATGGACGTGCTGCGCGGCGCGGCGCGGATCTTGTCCGAGAACCGGCCGTGGGTGTGCGCCGAGTTTACCGCGCAGGCGCACGGCACGCTCGGTGGCTGGCCGGTCCACGCGCTGCTCGCCGGGCAGGGCTGGCAGCCCTTTCTCGCGCCCGCCGCGCCGGGCCGGCCGTGGCAGCCCGTGGGAGCCGGCTGGACGGTGCCGACCTACGAAAACGTCTTCTTTTTCCCGGATGCCTCTTTCGCGAGCGAGCCCCGCCGCCGATGATTCCGCCCCCTTCCGCCGACGGACGCCCGCTGCGGGTGCTGATGACGCTCCACATGGTGGCGCAGCCGGAGCTGGGCGCGGCCCAGCCGCAACTGGCGCTGGCGGAGGAGTTCCGCGCGCTCGGCTCTGAGGTGGAGATCTTCGACATGCGCGCCGCCTTCCCGCGGCTCTCGCGCTCGCGCCACACCTACCTGCTGCCCATGCGCGAATGGTTTGCGCGGGGCGCGTGCCGCTTCCTGCGCCGGGAGGGCCGGCGTTTCGACGTAGTGGACGCGCTGCAGGGCGACATCCCCCGGCCCAAGGCGGCGCTCGGTTACCGCGGCCTGCTCGTGGCCCGCTCGGTGGGCATGGACGCGCCCTACGCCGAGTTTGACCGCCGCCTGCGCGCGCGCCTGCCGCCCGCGCGCGGCCTCGCCCGGCTGAAGAACTTCGCGCGCGAGCGCCTCATGCGCACGGTGCGCACCGGGCCGGTGCCGCTCGTCGCCCAAAGCTTCGCCGCCGCCGACCTCGTCAACGTGCCCATCCCGGACGAGCGCGAATGGGTCCGCCGGCACTACCGCCTGGATACGCCGTGCCTCGTGCAGCCCTTCGGTCTCACCCCCGCGCGGCACCGCGCGCTCGCGGACGCCGCCGCGCCCGACTCCGTCCGCGCCGCCGCGCCCGTGGTGGCCTTCGTGGGGTCGTGGGACGAGCGGAAGGGCAGCGCGGAATGGCCCGAGATCCTGCGCCGGGTGCGCGGGGAGGTCCCGGCCGCGCGCTTCCGTTTCCTCGGCGCCATCCAGACGCGCGCGGACGTGTGCCGCGGCCTCGGCGTGCCGGAAACGGCGGAGCACGTCGAGGTGGTGTCGCGCTTCCCCGCGGCGGAACTACCGGCGCGCCTGGGTGACGCCACCCTCGGCGCCTTTCCCTCGCACCTGGAAGGATTCGGCATTGCCGTGATCGAGATGATGGCCGCGCGGCTGCCGGTGGTCGCCTTCAACGCGCCAGGCGCGAGCACCACGCTGGCCGCCTTCGCCAAGGAATTGCTCGTGCCGGCCGGCGACGCCGCGTCCTTTGCCGCCCGCATCGTCGCCCTCCTGCGCGCCGCGCCGCGCCGCGCCGCGCTGGGCGAGGCGTGTCGGCAAGCCGCCGGCGATTACAGCTGGCCGCGCATTGCCCGCGAAACGCTCGCGGCCTACCGCGAGGCGCTGGCCCGGCTTCCTCGCGCCTGAATTGCCCTCCATGTTCTCCGGCCCCAGATCGTCTCATCCTGCCGTCTCCCGCGCTGGCTGGCCTGAATTGCCCTCCATGTTCTCCGGCCCCAGATCGTCTCATCCTGCCGTCTCCCGCGCTGGCTGGCTCGCCGCGGTGGTGGCGACGGTCTTCGCCGTGTTGTTTCTCATGTGGGTCCAGTGGCCACCCCGAAGGACTTCCGGGTTCCTCTCGGACGAGCCTGGCCAGAACCTCTACTTGGCCGATCGCCTGCTTGCGGGCCAGACGCTCTATCGAGACGTGTGGTCGCAATATGGCCCGCTGCCCATTCATGCGCACACGCTCGCCGCGGCGGCGTTCGGCAATTCCGCCGACACCTTCGCCGGCTTCATCCTCGTGGCCCACGCCGTTAATTTTCTCCTGGTGGGCCGGCTGCTCAGCCGTTGGCTACGCCCGGGGGTGGCAGCAGCGTGGCTTTGCGTGATCTTGGGCGGATTGCTGCTGCGCTCACCTGGCGCCAACGCTTATCCGCCCTTCGAGGCGGCATTCTTCCTGGGCGCACTGCTGACATGGCGGGCGCCGTGGCGGCGCGGCGCGATGCGCTCCCTGACAATGGGTGCGCTGCTGGGCCTGATGCAAACCGCAAAGTTCGGCGGGGTGGTTTTCGCTGGCGCGTGCATTTTCGTGGCCGACGTGTGCCAATGGCGCGCCGAGGGAAGACGGATGGATGCCAGGGCATGGGCTCGCGCGCTCGGGTGGACGGCCGTGGGCTTGCTGTTGGTGCAAGGCGTCCTGGCTGCCTGGGTCTTCGCCATCGCGCCGGCACCGGACGCCGCGGACGTGCTCTGGCCAAGCTACATGCGCGCGGCCTACCGCTCTTACTATCGAGGCGACCTCGGCTTCCTGCATTGGTTCGACTTCGGAATGTTTGCCGGCACCCAATGGCCACCGATCGCGGCTGGCGCCGCGGCTGTGCTCCTGACCGTCGCGCTCGTGGTTCCGGCGATCGGTTGCCGACTGCTCACCGCCCATGACGTCCCTTCCGTCTTATCAGCCTCTCACCGCATGGAATACGCCGGGCTGGCCGCAGGGCTCGGGTTTTTTTTCCCGCTTGCCGCGACCTTCTACCTGCCGCACATCGGCGTGGCCTCGCATTATCTGTGGATTCCGCTGGCCGCGGCGGCGGGTGCTTTCGCATTCTTTCGGCCGTGGGCGGGATCGCTCCTTGCGCTCGCGTTGGCGTGCGGCGCGTGGCCGGCCACGGTGAAGCCAATCTTGAATGCCATGCGCCCACGGCCGGCTCCGCCGGAAACGGCGTTTCCAAACGGACAGCGCCTTAGCCTCCAGCCGGGCGAGGCCGCCGCGTTTGCGGCCGTGGTGGAACGCTCCGTGCGTCTCGGTTCCCCGAGTGCCGGCATGTCGCCGACATGGCTGGTCTTCCCTGGCACCTTTGGCTGGGAACACTACGGCGGCGGCAAATTTCGCGTCGGCTCGCCAAGCCTCCGGCACTGGTGGTTCATCCCGGCCTTTGTGCGACCACGGGAAGAGATGCGCGTCGTCAAGGCCCTCGACCAAGTGGACGCCGTGCTGGTGGACTTGCGTTCGCATCCCGCCACCGGTGTTGGCCCCGATCCAGGAACCTGGGGCTGGGCCAGCCCCGGCTTTGCCCCCGCCACCAACGTCGAGTTTGCAACGCGGCTGGGCGCGCCTGAGGAACTGGCCCCAAATGTTTGGTGCTTCCCGGTGCGTCGGTGAAGGCCGGCGCGCCCCGCCGGCTTGAATCGTGTCTCTCATGCTCCCTTCCTCTTCTGCGCCGCCTCGGCAGTGGTTTGGAATGTCGTCGTGGACCACCGCGGCGCTGGCGCTGGGGCTCGCGGCGGCGTTCCTCGTGCTCACGCGCTGGCCGCCCGCGCCGACCTTTGACTTCGTCGTCTGGGAGCCGGGGCAGAACCTCTTCCTGGCCGACCGCATCCTCGCGGGCCAGATGCTTTATCGCGACGTTTTCTCGCAATACGGGCCGCTGCCAATCTACGCGCACGCCCTGGCCGCGGCCGTCTTCGGCAACTCGCCCGCCACCTTCCAAGGGTTCGTCATGGCGGGCGACCTCGCGGCCTTCGCGCTGGCCGGCCGGCTGCTGCTCCGCTGGCTGCGCCCGGTGGCGGCGCTCGCGTGGCTGGCCCTTGGCCTCGGCGGAAAGCTGCTGCGGGGAAACTACCCGAACGTTTATCCGCCCTTTGAGGCGATCTTCTTCCTGTCTGCCCTGCTTTGCTGGCGCCCTCCGGGGCGGCGCGGGGCCATGCGCTCGCTGGCAATGGGAATCTTCGTCGGGCTGATGCAGACGGCGAAGTTTGGCAGCGCATTCTTCGCGGGCTTCGCCCTTCTCCTCGCCGACGCGTGGCAATGGCAGTCCGAAGGGGGACGGCCGGCGTGGAGCGCTTGGCTGCGATCGCTTGCGTGGACCGCGACCGGAGCGTTTTTGGCCGAGGGAGTGCTGGCGGCCTGGCTGTTCGCCGGCCTGCCCGCGGCCGACGCGTGGGACGTGCTCTGGCCGTCTTATCTGCGCGTGAGCTACGCGTCCTATGTCGCCCCGGAAATCCGCTTCTTCCACTGGC
This sequence comes from uncultured Verrucomicrobiota bacterium, assembly GCA_937871685.1. GTDB lineage: Bacteria > Verrucomicrobiota > Verrucomicrobiia > Chthoniobacterales > SZAS-18 > SZAS-18. Next base: position 12,976 of record CALMOL010000036.1, on the reverse strand, counting down.
ATGACGCCGGCCTCTTCGCCGGCGTGCAGGCACCGGTTTTGGTTGGGGCGGGGGCGGCTTCGTTGCTCGCGCTGGCGTTGGCTTGGCGGCGCGCTCGGTTTGCCTTGCTCGGGAACTTGGGCACAGCGGACGCCGCGCGCGCGGCGCACGGCCGGGCTTATGCCGGGCTGGCCATCGGACTCGGCGCGTTCTTCCCCGTGGCGCTGGCGCTTTACCTGCCGCATTACTGGGTGGCCATCCATTACGTGTGGATCCCAGCGCTGGCTGCGGCGGGGTGCTTCGCGCTGTTTCGGCCGTGGGCGCGGATGCTCCTTGTCCTCTCGCTCGCGGCCAGCGCCTGGGCGACGACGCTGAGCCCGATGATCCGCGGAAGACGCCCGATTCTTGGCGAAGACAAGGCCTTTGCCAATGGCCAGCAGTTGCGGGTCAGGCCGGAGGACGCGGCGCTTTTCGAGGCGGTGGCCGCGCGACCAATCCGGGCGGACGGCGCGCCGCCAGCGTGGCTGATCTTTCCCGCCGCGTTTGGCTGGGAACATTTTGGCGGGGGCAGGTTTCGTGTCGGCGCGCCCGGCTTGCGGCACTGGTGGTTCATGCCGGGCATCCTGCGCCCGCGCGACCAAGCCGCGCTGGTCCGCGCGCTCGACCAGGTAGATGCTGTGCTCGTGGACGTGCGCCGGCAGCCGGTGGCCAGGATCACCCCCGATCCATCCACCTGGGGGCAGGCCAGCCCCGGCTGGCCGCGGGACACCAACGCCACCGTGGCCGCGCGCTTGGGCCCGCCCGAGGAGGTGCAGCCGAACGTCTGGTGCTTCCCCGTGCGGCGCGGTGAGGCTACGCCGCCCGCACCCGCGCGCGCAGACGACCCGCCGCCGGCAGGATGAGCAGGTCGGTCTGATGGCCGGCTGGGAGATCCCGGGCCGGTGCGAGCAGCAAGGGGGGAGCGTCGGCGTCAGGTAGCTCCATTTCTGGCTGCGCTACGCCCGCGGCGAAGTCCGTGTCCTTGCAGAAGAACGCCTCGCACCCGCGTGAGGCCAGCCATTCAAGCAACCCTGCCGGCGACTCGCCGTAGCGCTCCAGCGCCGGCCCGTTCGCTTCCAGCAGGACCGAGTCCACGCGGCCCTCGCCCAGCGTCCGTTCCAGGCCCCGCAGCGCAGCCGGCTCGAAGCCCTCGATGTCCATCTTTACCAGTCCGGCCCGCGTGAATCCCTCGGCCTCCAGGAACGTGTCGAGCACCACGTTGGGGGCTTCTGGCCGCCCGACCGCATCAGTCGTCACATGGGAGGCGCCCCAGTTGGCCGAGTCCACCGTCAGGTGTGAAACGCCCGGCGTGTCCGTCACGCACCCATGGACCACGCGGACATCCCGGCCGGGGTGCAAGGCAGCCGAGCGGCGGAGCAGCGCGCACAGGTGCGGATTCGCCTCGAAGACCCACGTGCGCCGCGGCGGCGCACCCGCGAGGCCGGCGGCCACGCCGAAGGTGACGAAGCCGAAGTTGCCGCCCACGTCGAGAAAGTCCCCCGCCGGGTCGAGCAGGCGGCGGGCCAGCGCAAAGAACTCCGGTTCCCATTGGCCGGTGAAGAGCGTCTGCCGAGGCGCAGCGTCGCGGAAGTCAGCCACGAGGCGGCCGGCGCCGTTGAACGACAGGATCCCTTCGCGGAAAGCCGGCAGCCGGGCGGCGAGCCAGCCGACGAGCTTGTGCCGGTGCAGCCAGCGAGGGAGGCGGAGCACGGCGGACATGAGGGTGCCGCCATGCCGCAGAAACCTTCGCCGCGCAAACGCCGCCGCCGGCCTTCGCCAATGAGCTGCCGGGCCTGAATCCAGTCCGAACATGGAGCCGCGCATTTCCCTCGCCTTGCTCGCGTGCGGCCGGCCGGCTGCGCTCCGCCGCGTCCTCGAAAGCGTGCGCGCGCAGTCCGCCCCGCCCTGGGAGATGGTGGTCTCGGACGATTCTCCTGATCCGAACGACGTCCGTGAGAATCAAGCCGCCGCGGCCCGGGCGGGCGCGCGTTGGCTGGCTGGCCCGCGCCGCGGCCTCTACGCCAACCGCAACGCTGCCGCGCGCGCGTGCCGTGGCACGCACGTCCGCGCCATGGACGACGACCATCTCCTGCCCCCCGGCCACCTCGCCGCGTGCCTCGACGCCGTGCGACGCGACCCGCGCGCGCTGTGGACCACCGGCGAGAATGGCTACGTGAACGGTCGTTTCCACGAAGAAGCACCGCTCGCCTCGGAACTCGGCCCGGCTGGGGTGGGTGAGCCAGTGCCACCCTCGCGCGCGGATGACAACTGGGCCGTGGCCGACGGCTCGACGACCTACCCGCGCGAGGTGTGGGATTTGCCCGGCGGGGGATTCGTGGAGGAATGGTCCTACGGGTCGAGTTATTTGGAGTTCGGCGCGTGGCTGTATGCGCGGGGCTGGCGGTCGCGCTGCGTGCCCGGCGCGATGGTGGAGCATCACATGGACACCGCCGCCCTTGCCCGAACCGGCAGCTTCGGCGAGGTCCAGAGCCAGATCTTCGCCATCCTGTGCTGGCACTTCGGCTTTCGCCGCGCACCGGCAGGCGCGGTGCCGCGAGTGCTCGCGGCGCTGCGTGGCGTCCCGGGACGCACGCGGCAACTCATTGCCCTGCCGCGCCTTTTCCACCTGGCGCGCGCGCGTTGGCGGCGCGAAAGCGAGAAATGAAACGGGGTGCGGCCAACTGCCTTCCGCCGCCGAGCGCCCGCAGCTTCTCCTTGCCGGTCACGCGGTGCCCTTCGCCCATGCGTCTTCTCCAAATTGGCAACTGCCCGCTCGACCCCGCGCTTGGCTCCGGCCAGACGCGGCTTGCGTGGGCCGCCGGCCTGCGTGCCCTCGGGCACGAGGTCGAGACGCTCGATTCCGACGCGCTTCTCGGCGAGGCCCGCAGGCAACCGCGCGGCCGGCGCTGGCGTCTTGGCTGGCGCGCCTGGCGGCGGCTGGCCCGGACGGATTTGTCCGCCGTGGACATGATCGAGTTCTACGGCGCGGAGTTCTGGCTGCCCACGCTTCTGCTCTCGCGCCGCCGCCGCCGCCCGCTGCTCGTGGCGCATTCGGACGGCATCGAGTTGCTCGCGGCCGAGTGCCTCGCCGCGGCGGAGAGGCCCCCGCCCGCCTGGAAGCGCGCCGTGGAGGCGCCGCTCATGCGCGCGGCCTTCGCGCGAGCCGACGGCGTGGTGGCCGGCAGCGCGGCGGACATCGCTTTTGTGGTTGCTCGCGGCCTACAGCCCGCCGATCGGGCCGTGGCGGTGCCGCTCGGGCTTGATGAAATGTTCTTGGCTGGTGATCCGCTGCCCTTGGCGAAGCGCGAGAACCTCATCGTCTTCGTGGGCTCTTGGATTTCGCGCAAAGGTATTGCGCCGCTCGCCGAGGCGCTGGGCTCGCTGCTGCGCGAGCGGCCAGCCCTCCGCGGCGCTTTGCTGGGCACGGGCGTGGAGGAAAAAGCGGTGCGCCGGGCATTTCCTCCCGAGGTGCAGGAGCGCCTTGAAGTGCGCTCGCGCCTTGGTCGCGAGGAGGTCCGCGCGGCGTTGGGCCGCGCGCGGGTGTTCACGCTGCCATCGGCCTATGAAGGCTTCGGCCTCGCCCTGGCCGAGGCGATGGCGCGAGGTTGCGCGTGCGTTGCCACCCCGACCGGATTCGGCGCGGAGGTGCTCCGGGGCGAAGAGGCGCTGGTCGTCTCCTTTGGCGACGCCGCCGCGCTCCGTGCCGCGCTGTCATGCCTGCTGGACGATCCCGCGCTTGCCACCCGCCTCGCCGTCGCCGGGCATCGGCGGGTGCAAGCCCTGCGTTGGGACGCCAGCGTGCGCCGGCTCGCCGAGACTTACGAGACGTGGCTCGCTGCCTGACATGATTGAACGCCCGCTGGCCGTGATCGCTCCGCACCTGCCTCCGGCGGTGTGCGGCATCGGTGACCACACGGCGCGGTTGCTCGCGGCTTTCACGCCGGGGCGGCCGCTGGCCTTCCTCGTGCCGGAGGCGGCGCCCGACGGGCAGCTCGCGCCAAGCGAGTTCCTCGGCCAGCCGGTGCGGACATTCGCGTTCAAGCGAGCGTCGCTGGAAGGTGAGCTGAATCGAATCGGCGAATGCGACGTGTTCGTGCAGTATTCCGGCTACGGCTTTCATCCGCGCGGCAGTCCAAGCTGGCTCGTCGAAGCCCTCCTGGCTTGGCGGCAACGCGGGTGGGGACGGCTTCTCGTCTTTTTTCACGAGCTGTGGGGCGAGATCTCCTGGCGCAATTCCAACGCTCCCTGGGAATGGCTCCACCGGGGGGCCGTGCTCCGCCTGGCCAGCGGGGCGGACGCGGTGTTCACCAACATCCCCGACCATGTCGCCCGCTTGCGCGCCCACCTTCCGGGCTTCCAGGCGGCTTTGGCGCCGGTGGGGTCGAACGTGACGCCGCCAGCGGACCCCGGCGACTCGCAGGCCCCAGGGCGGCGCGGGGTTTTCGCGCTGTTCGGTCGTCCCGGCACGCGATGGCGCGTGCTGCGCGCGTTGCGCGAGGACCTTGCGGCTCTGGCCGCGGCAGGGCGAGCGCACCGCGTGCTCATCGCCGGGGGCGGGAGCGCGGCGGACGCGGCGGCCGAGGATGACTTGCTGCCCAAGGGGCTCGCGGTGGAGCACCACGGGTTTCTGGGCGACGCGGCGCTCTCGGCCCTCCTGCTCCGGGCCGAGCTGGGCCTTACGGATGACGTGGTCGTCAACTGGGGCAAGTCCACCGTGTTCGCCATCTACGCTGCGCACGGTCTGGGCATCCTCACCCAGCGCGGCGGCGAGGATGGCACGGAGCCGGCCGCCTCGTGCGTGCGGTCGGCAGAACTGAGGTCCGTTCACCCTCCGGGCGAGGAGGAGTTGCGCGCGCGCGCCGCGCGGCTGCTCGCGTGGTTTCGCCGCGAGGCCGCCTGGCCTGCGCTTGCCGTGCGGCTGGGGCCGGCGCTGGGCCTTGCTCCGGCCGCGAGGACGAGGAGCCTTCCTGACGTATGAACGCCTCGTCTTCGCCGACCGCGCCGCCGGTGCGCGTGCTGATCGTGTCACCGTGCCAGGGCATCTACGGCGGCATGGAGGCATTCGTGCTCACGGTGGCGGGGTTTCTGCACGCCCAGCCCGGCTTCGAGGTGCGCGTGGCCTGGAAGAGGGTGCGTGGATTTGCCCTGCAGCCAGCCTTCGCCGCGATCGTGGAGAACTCGCCGGTGCGCTCGACCTTCGTGCCGCGGCTGTCGCGCGCGCTGTGGCGGCTCGTGCGTTGGGCCGACGTGGTGCATTCGCAAAACGCCCCTCCCGACGTGGCGCTGCTGGCCCGGCTCGCCCGCCGCCCGCTGGCGCTGACGATCCACAATTGGAACCGCACGCGCGGCACGCTGCGCGGCTGGGTTTGGAGAATGTCCGGCCGGCTCGCGCGGCGGCGCTGGTATGACTCGCGCTTCGTGGCCTCCACCTGGGAGCCGCGAGGGCTGAGGCTCGGCTCGGAGGTGATCCCGCCGGTGTCGGAATTCGGCGAGGGAACGGTGTCGCCCGACGAGCGGCGCGGCTTCGTCTTCGCGGCGCGTTGGATCGCCAACAAGGGCATCGACACCCTGCTGGCCGCCTACCGCCAGGCGCGCCTCGATCACGTCCGCTGGCCGCTGCGCCTGATTGGTGACGGCCCGCTCGCTGGGGAGGTGCGCCGCGAGCTGGCCGCCGCGCCTATTCCCGGCGTGGAGATCTTGGGATTCGTGGACGCAGCCACCAAAGCCAGCGTGATCGCCCGCTCCCGCTGGATGGTCACGCCGCCGCACACGAACGAGGACTTCGGCCTCACGCCGCTGGAGGCGCGCCACTTCGGCGTGCCGAGCATCGTCACGCGCGATGGCGGCGTGCCTGAAGCGGCTGGCTCCCAGGCGCTGGTTTGCGAGCCGCGCGACGCTGGCGGACTCGCGCTCCTGCTGGAGCGCGCCGCCGCCATGAACGAGGATGAATACCGGGCTCGCGCCGATATCGCGCATGAGGAGCTGAAGGACTTCCTGCGACCACTCAACTTTTACGCGGACGCGTTCCGGGAACTGGCCAAGCGATAAATCGCCCATGCCCCCGCATGACATGCCGGCTCTATCAAACCCCGGGAAAGGACCGTGATGCCGCCTTTTCTTTCCAAGGCCCGTGAAATCGCCCGTCTCGCCGCCGCGGGCTGCCCGGTGCTCATGTGGCACAAGGTGGCCCCGATCCCCTGGCGAGCGCGGGCGCGGGCACTTTATGTGCCGCCGGGGATGTTTCGCCGCCTCACGCGCTCCCTGGCAAGCTTGCCCGCGCGGACGCCACCTGAGGCTGCCTCCGGTCAGCCTGGTGGCGTGTGCCTGACCTTTGACGATGGCTTCGCGCACCTGCTGGGCCACGCGCTCCCTGCTCTCGTGGCGCACAAGCTGACCGCCATCGTGTTCCTCGTCGCCGGTCGGCTCGGAGGGCACAACGACTGGGAAACGCGCGAGGGCGAAGTGCGCGAGGAACTGCTCGACGCCGCGCAGGTGCGCGAGTGGCTGGCCGCCGGGCAGCGCATCGGCGCGCACTCGCTCACGCACCCGCGCCTGACGCGCTTGGCCGAGGCTGACGCGCGCGAGGAGGTCGTCGGCTCGCGCCGCCGGCTGGAGGACGCTTTCGGCGTGCCCGTGACCGACTTCGCCTATCCCTACGGCGATCACGACGCGCGCGTCCGTGCCCTCGTCGCCGAGGCCGGCTACCACACCGCCGCCACCGTGGAGCCAGCGCTCCCCACGCCCGGTGGCGACCACCTTGCAATGCCGCGTTTCCTCGTGCGCTGGCGACGCGGCAACCCGCTCAAGGCGCTTGCGGCCCGCTGGCTCGGGCGGCGCCCTGGCGTTTTCCCCGCCGCGGGAACCAACCCGTGAAAATTCTTTTTTTCTCCTACGCTTTCGCGCCGGACATCGGCGGGCTGGAGACCGTTTCGGCGCTGCTCGCCGAGCGATTCGCCCGCGCCGGGCACGAGATCAAGCTCATCACCAACACGCCTGCCCCGCCTGACTTCGACGCCGCCTCTGGTCGTCGCTACGAGGTGGTGCGCCAGCCATCGTCCGACGCCTTCGTTCGCCTGATGCGCTGGTGTGACCTGTATTTCCAGAACAACATTTCGCTCAACGCCCTCTGGCCGCTCCTTCTCTCGCCGCGCCCGTGGGCGGTGGCTCACCACTCGTGGCTGGCTGATCCCGCCGGTCGCCCCACCCTGCGCGACCACCTCAAGCGACGCGCCGTGCGCCTGTCGGGCTGCTCCATCGCCGTGAGCCGCGCGCTCGCCGGCAACGTGGGCCGCGTGGATGCCATCATCTCGAATCCTTACGACGACAGCCTCTTCCGCGTGCTGCCGGACGTGGAGCGCGAGTTGCGGCTGGTGTTCCTCGGCCGCCTGATCCCCGGCAAGGGATTGGACGAGTTGCTCGGCGCGCTCGTTCTCCTGCGAGATGACTACAGCCTGCGCCCGCCCCTCACGGTCGTGGGCACCGGCCCCGAGGAGATGCGCCTGCGGGCGCGCGTGGCCGCGCTCGGCCTCACGGGTCAAGTGGACTTCCAGGGCACCTGTGAGGGCGAGGAACTGGTGCGCCTGCTCAACCGGCACGAGGTCATGGTGGTGCCCTCGGTCTTCCCCGAGTCCTTCGGGGTGGTGGCGCTGGAAGGCATCGCGTGCGGCTGCGTGATCGTCGGCACTAACGGCGGCGGCCTCGCCGAGGCCGTGGGCTCCTGTGGGCTGAAGGTGCTCAACGGCGGCGTCCACGCGCTGGCCTGCGCGCTGCGCCACGTCCTCACGAACCCGGCGCTGCGCGCCAGCCTGCGCGCCGGCGTCCGTGCCCACCTCGCCCCGATGCGCGCTGATCGCGTGGCCGGCGCCTACCTTGCCCTGCTGGAAAAGGTGGCGGGCGCCAGAAGCTGCGGGAAGTGACCCGCGAGAAGGGTCAAGTTGAAGACGGTTGCGTCGGATGACGCGCAAGGAACGCTCACCCTTCTCACGCCCGGGCCGCCCGCCTCCCATACCTATCTTCCGCCCGCCCTTTGTTGCTCCTGTCCCATCCCACCGGCAACGCCAACGTGCGCCACGCAGCGCTCGCGCTGGCCGAGGCTGGGCTGTTGGAGGAATTTTGGACCTGTGTCGAGTGGAACCCAGACTCGTGGAAGGCTCGTCTCGCCCCCCCGCGGCTGCGGCGCGAGCTGGAGCGCCGGATGTTTCCCGCCGCGGTGCGCGCCCGCGCTCGCTCCTTTCCGTGGCGCGAGTGGGGGAGGCTAATTTCTTCGCGGGTCGGCCTCGGCGTCCTCGCGCGGCACGAGCGGGGCGTGTTCTCGCTGGATGCCATTTACCAGGATCTCGACCGGCGCGTGGCGCGCCGCGCGCGCACCCTCGGCGCGGCTGGTCTGCTGCGCGGTGTGTATGCCTACGAGGACGGCGCGGAGGACTCCTTCGCCGCCGCGCGCGAGCTGGGCTTGGCGCGCTTTTACGACCTGCCCATTGGCTACTGGCGCTCCGCCCAGGCCATCTACCGCGAGGAGGCCGCGCGCCTTCCCGAGTGGGCCGCCACCCTCGACGGCATCCGCGACTCGGAACAGAAGCTCGCGCGCAAGGAGCGCGAGATCACCGGCGCCTCGCGCATTCTTGTGGCGTCGCGCTTCACCGAGGGCACGCTGGCGACCTGCCCCGGCGAGAGGGGCCCGGTGGACGTGATTCCCTATGGCGCGCCCGACCGCGGCTGGGCCGATCCCGCCCCCCCGGCCGCGCCCGGCCGCCTGCGCGCGATCTTCGTGGGCGCGCTCACGCAGCGAAAGGGCGTGTCCTATCTGCTGGAGGCCGTGGCGCGCCTGGCGCCGCGCGTGGAACTCACCCTCGTGGGCGCGCGGCTCGACGTGCCGTGCGCGCCGCTGGACGCCGCCCTGCGCACGCACCGCTGGATCCCCTCGCTCACCCATCACGAGGTGCTCGAGGAAATGCGCCGGCACGACGTGCTGGTATTCCCCTCGCTCTTTGAGGGCTTCGGACTGGTGATCCTGGAGGCGCTGGCGTGCGGGCTCCCGGTGATCGCCACGCCGCACACGGGCGGTCCCGACGTGCTCACCGAGGGCGAGGACGGCTTCGTGACGCCCGTGCGTGACGTGGATGCGCTGGCGGGCGCGCTGGAAACGCTGCTTTCCTCGCCGGCGCGCCTCGCCGAGATGAAGGCCGCCGCGCTTGCCAAGGCGCGCGCCCTGACTTGGGAGAAATATCGCCGCGGCGTGGAGCGCGCCGTGCGCGCGGGTCTGGAATCACAGGGCACCCTCTGCTGATTGGATTTTCCTGCCTCGACCTCCCTCACCGCTGCCATGTCACTCGCGCCAACCGACGACTCCCTGCCCCCACGCTGGCTGCGAAGCGCGGCACGCGCTGCCGCGGTGGTCTTCCTGCTGGTTTCGATTGCGGTCTCTGTCACGCAGAACCTCAACAACCCTTGGACGTCCATCCGCCTGGCCCCCAGCTTCGCGCTGGCGCAAGGCTATCCCCTGTATTCCCTGCCCGGGGAGCCCCCGTGGGTGATGATGGGCTACGGACCCTTGTTTCCAGTCCTTTATCTGCCCTGCGTCGCGGCGCGGGAGCCGGTGGCGGCCGTCACGGTGGCGATGGTCCTCACGCACCTTTATATCCTTGTGCCCGTGGGGCTGCTCTGCGCGCTGTTTTGTGCCCGACGCCGCGCGGAGCGAGGAAGGGCGCCGGCCATCGGCGTGACGGCGGCTTTGATCGGGTTTGGGGTGCTCGTGTTCACGGCGGGATCGCTGGACTACGTCACGCGGCGGATCCACGTCGATGCGCCGACTTTTGGCCTGCTGTTGCTGATGTGCTACGCGGTTCTTCGCGCCGACTTGCCCACGCCGCAACGCGCGGGGCTCCGCTGGACGCTTGCCGCCGGCTTGTTCGGAGCTATGAGCGTATGCTGCAAGCTGAACGCGCTCGGAAGCGTGGGCGCGGTGTGCCTTTACGTATGGTGGTCGGCCGGCTGGCGGCGGGTGCTGGTCCTGGGATTGGCCGCGGCAGTTTTCGGGGTTGCCATCTACAGCTGGGCAGTTTGGCAAAGCGGGGCGGCGGCGATTGTCCATAACTTCCGCACCCTGACTCGCTTTCCCTGGTATACTTGGTCGGCGATGGAGTATGGCCAGATGGCCTTGGTTAACACTTCCTCCTCCTTGCCCGAAAAGGCCCTTTCCGCCGCCTACTTGGCTTTGCAGGCGATCCAAGTTTACGGGGTGGCATTCCTGGCAACGGCGCTGGTCGCGGGCGCGTTGGCCCGAGGCCTCCTTTCTCCCTCGGGGCGTGGTTCGACGGAAGTCTCCCCGGTTGCTTCGATGGCGATCGACTCCGCGCATCGGATCATAGGCTGTCTCCTGTTCGTGGCGTTGGCGGATGTCCCGGTCGCGATCGCCAGCGTGGCCAAATACGGCGGCGCGATCAACGGTTGGGCCTTCGTGGCTCTTCCCCTTGGCGTCGCGGGCATTCTCTCGCTCGTCGCCTTGCTGGAACGCGCCGGCCGCGCGGGCCAGCTCAGCGTCCACGCCTCCTTGGTGGCGGTCGCCGGCGCGGTGACGCTGGCGGCAGTCGGGCATCTCGTCTTGCTGCACCCGGAGCGGGGGACGGTCCTGACCGAAGCGTTTCGCGCGATCAAGGCTCACCCAGGCGAATGCTATTTCGCGTCCGATCCGCTGGCGCACCTGCTCGCGGGCGAGCGCTTCCGACCCAGCCTGGACCCAGTGTATTCCTACGCGGTGGCCGGGGCACCCGTGGACGCGGCGGCTTTTCGAACGGTCATGCCCGAGCGGCTGCGATACTTGGCCATCGCGCGCAAAATGGCGGCTTGGGGGCCGGAGGAGGTGCGCCGCCTCCTGCCAGAGGTAAGCGAGCGAACGGACCAGCTTGGCCTACGGTTCCACGAAACCTGGACGAAGCCGTGAGGGGGTGCGAGAAGTTTGACGTTTTTGCCCGTGATCCCTGCCGCCGCTGTCGCTCACAACGACTTTCTCCCGTTCCTGGTTGCTGGCGACGTGCGGGCTTCAGCCAGCGTGCCGGTGAGGCGGCTCCTGACGCTCTATTTCATTCTTTGGGTGTTCGAGGGGACGCTTCGCAAGTGGGTGTTGCCGGGACTGGCGACCCCATTGCTCGTGGTTCGCGACCCCGTGCTCCTGCTTGCCTACTTCCTTTCTCTCGCGCAAGGGCGGCTCATCGTCGGTCATCCGCTGGTGGTTTCCACCATGGCCCTGGGAATTCTGCAACTCCTGGCTTCGATGCTGCTGGCCGACGGCACCGGTCTGCTGGCCGGGCGCGGCGTGCTGGGCCTGGACGTGATGCTCTACGGCCTGCGCGCCAACTTCCTGCATCTGCCGCTGATCCTGCTGATCCCGCAATACTTCGACCGCCGGGACGTGGAAACCCTGGGACGCTGGGCGTTGTGGCTCGCGCCGCCCATGGCCGCGCTCGTGCTCTGGCAGTTCCAATCCCCGCGCGATGCATGGATCAACGTGGCCGCGGGGGGCGAGGGGATGCAGATGGAGACTTCGTTGGGCCGGGTCCGGCCGCCGGGCACCTTTTCGTTCACCAACGGCCTCGTGGCCTACCTGACCTTATGCGTGGCTTTCCTGTGCCACCAGCTGCTCAAGCTCAACGTCTTCTCGCGCCGCTTGATGCTGGCGGCCGGCTTCGCCTCCGCGCTCATGCTTGGCTTGTCTGGCTCGCGCGCGGCGATCGGCGCCACCGTGACCGTGTGGCTGGTGATGCTTTACGTGTGCATACACCGGCCGGAATACGCCCGCTCCTCGGGCCGGTTGCTCGCCGCCGTTCTCGCGGGCTTCGTGGCGCTCAACGTCTTTTCCGTCACGCGCACCGGACTTGACGTGCTGGAGGAGCGCATGGGCGACGCGGAGAACGTGCGCACCGGCGTGGTCATGCGCTACTTGTCCAATTACCTCGCGCCCTTCGAGGAGGCGGCGCATGCGCCGGCCTTCGGCTACGGGCTGGGTTTGGGCACCAATGCCGGCGGCGCCCTCGCCACCGGGACGGCCAAGCGCGCCTTTCTCCTCGCCGAGGGTGATTTCGCCCGCGCGGTGCTGGAGAGCGGTCCGGTGCTGGGCTTTGCCTTCATCGCGTTGCGCGTCGCCTTCACCTTCATGCTGCTGCGCGTCTCGCTCGCGGCCCTGGACCGGCAGAACAACCCGCTGCCCTTCATGATGTTTGCCGCCTGCTGGGACACGCTGCTCGGCGGGCAGCTTGGCCAGCCCACCGCGCTGGGCTTTGCCGTGATCGGCGGTGGCCTTTGCCTGGCGGCCGCTCGCTCGCCCGACGACGAGGACGAGCCGCTGTCCTTGGTCTCCGAGCCTGCGCTCGCCACGGTGCGCCGTGGCCGCTCCGCCTACGCCGAGTTGCTGCACGGCCAGCGGACCTAGGAAGAGCCGGGGCTCAGCCCCGCATGCTGCGTATGCCTCATGGGGAATTGTCCGGCGCGCGCCCGCGCTTGGTGATCGTTGGCAATTACGCCGCCGACGCGCAGGAATCGATGCTGCGCTTCTCGCGCATGCTTGCCGAGGGCCTGCGCGCGCTGGGCTGGGCCGTCGAGATCCTCGCGCCGGGACGCGTCCTGGGCCGGCTCGCGCGCGGCGGGGCCGCCGGCAAGTGGCTCGCCTACCTCGACAAATACGCGCTCTTCCCGCTCGGCTTGCTCGCGGGGCTGCGGCGGCGGCCGGACGCCACCTGGGTTCATTTCGCGGATCATTCCAACGCCGTCTATGCCCCGCTCGTGCGCCGCTGGTTCCCGCGCTGCGCGGTGACGGCGACCTGCCACGATCTCCTCGCGGTGCGCTACGCGCTGGAAGACCTCGACCCGGCCTACCCGCCCAGCGCCACCGGTCGCGCGCTCCAGCGCGCCGTGCTCCGCGGCTTGGCGGCATGCGGTTTCATTGGGTCCGTTTCCCAGGCTACCC
>CALMOL010000035.1 GCA_937871685.1 uncultured Verrucomicrobiota bacterium | reverse complement strand
CCGTGGACTGGATCAAGGCCAACCGCAGCTTCCTGCGCGACCGCGCCCGCCTCGGCGCCGCCCTCGCCCGCTGGGAGGAAGACCCCAAGGACGACGGCCTCCTCCTCACCGGTCGCCCCCTGGCCGAGGCCGAAGACCTCCTCGCCCGCCACGCCGACGCACTCGATCCCGCCGAGCAGAAGTTCATCCTCGCCTCCGTCGCCCATCGCGATGCCGCCGCGAGAAAAGACCGCCGCAATCTTCTCCTCGTCGCCGCCGTCCTCGCCGTGCTCGCCGCCGCCGCCGGCTGGCAGGGCTGGGAAGCCAAGCGCGAAGCCCGCCGCGCCGATGCCCAAGCCCAGGCCGCTGGCGAGGCGCGCGACCGCGCCGTCGCCGCGCGCCAGGGCGCCGAGGAACTCATCTCATTCATGACCTTCGACCTTCGCGACCAACTCGCGCCCATCGGCCGCCTCTCGCTCATGGACGGGGTCAACAAGAAGGTCGAGGAATACCACCGCCGCTTCGCGCGAGAAGACGACGCGCCAGATTTGCTAAGCAGCCGCTCAGCGCTCTACGAAAATCAAGGCAACGCTAAGCACTCCGAAGGCGACTTAGTCGGCGCACTCAAATTCTACCGCGACGCACTGGACATTCGCAAGCGCTTGGTCGCGCAGGCTCCCGCCAACGCCCAGTTGCAGCGTAACCTGTCTGTCAGCTACAACAAAGTCGGTGACATTCTCCGCGCTCAGGGTGATCTCGCCAACGCACTCAAGGCCTATCGTGAGGCGATGGCCATCGCCGAGCGCCTGACCGCAAAAGAGCCCGTCAACGAAGAATGGCAGCGTGCCCTGAGTGTTAGCTACGATAGAGTCGGTATCGTGCTCCACTCGCAGGGCGATTTGGCCGGCGCGCTGAAAGCTTACCACGACGCGCTGGCCATCGTCGAGCGATTGGCCACTCAGGCTCCGGCCAGTGCAGAGAGGCAACGCGCTCTGTCGCTCTGCTATAACCAAGTTGGTGGCGCACTCTTCGACCAAGGTAAGTTGATCGACGCGCTGAAGGCCTACCGCGACTCGCAGGCCATCCTCGAACGCTTAGTCACGCAGGAGCCGGCCAACGCTCAGTGGCAACACGATCTATCTGGCAGCTATGAGAGGATCTGCAACGTGCTCGTGGCGCAGGGCGACTTTGCTGGCGGGTTGAAAGCCTGTCGTGATGGTCTGGCCATCCGCGAACGTTTAACCACAGGGGACCCAACCAACGCACAATGGCAGCAAGCCTTGTCTGTCAGCTATTTTAGAGCAGGAGACATACTCTTGATGGGGGGCGACTTGACTGGCGCACTGAAAGGCTTTCGCGACGCTCAAACCATTGCCGAGCGTTTGGCCGCTCAAGACCCAGCCAACGCTCAGTGGCAGCAACTCTTATCCCTCGGCTACACCAAGGTCGCTGGCATACTAGCTGTCCAGGGTGACCTGAATGGTGCGCTGCGAGCCTGTCGCGAAATGCGGGACATTCGCGAGCGCCTAGCCGCGCGAGATCCAGCCAACGCAAATTGGCAGAGCGAACTGGCGGATGCATGGGAGCGGATCGGTATCATCCAGCAACAGCGCCACGCGTGGTCGAAAGCAGCCGAAGCCTTTGACCGAGAACTGACGATTGTCCGCCCGTGGCTGGCGCGCGCGACCGCCGAGGCTGAGTGGAGTTCTCATTTTGCTATCGCGGCCGGCTCGCTCTGGGAAATCCTGCGTGACGCTCCGCCCAAAGCAGTGACGCTAGATCGCGCCAAAGTCGTCGCCGACCTGCGCCAAGCAACCGAGCATCGGCAGCAACTGGACAAGGCTGGCCGACTCGATGCTCGTGGCAAACAACTGTTTGTTTGGCTCGAAGATTGCCTGCGCGAGGCGGAGGCGGCTTCTTCAGGCCAGCAGGGGCGCTGACGGAAACCCGTCACGCCAAAACTTGGCGACGGGATGACTCGACTTGGCGACGAGGTGGGCGGACTTGACGACGGGTCGAGGCGACTGGGCGACGGGATGGACTGGCTTGCTGACGGGATGTGCCGACTGGGCGACGGGATGGGCTGGCTTGCTGACGGGCGGGCCGGACTTGGCGACGAGACGGGCCGGCTGGCTGACGGGATGGCTCGACTTGGCGACGGCGCGGGTGGACTGGGCGACGGGCGAGCGGAAGTTGGCGACGATGTGGCCGGGCTGGTCCGTCCGGGCAGGGGAGCCGGCGGCCGAGTTCATTCGTGGCGCGGCCGGGTGGATCGCGGAGGCATCCCGTCGGTCCGCAGCGACGATTGGTTGGCCGGCGGGAGCGCCTGAGGGAGAGAGGCAGAAATCTTTTTTCTTTTTATGCATATTTTTCTTCCCGCGAAGGCACGTGAGTGTGCATCATCGCCGCCGTCTCGACCGGATCGTTTAGACGGGGCCGCCTTCGCGGCGCCGGCGGTGCGGCCAGGGACGCTTCACCGCCGACATCCCCCGTCAGGCATATGAATGAGTATTGGGAAATCACCCACACCCGCGGCATCGCCACGCAGGCCGTCTGGACCGACCAGCCGGACTTCGCCCTCAACAAGCTCTCCAAGACCCAGCACTCGGCGCTGGTCGATGCGATGCCCTCGCTGGCCCAGGAGCGCGCCAACAAGGAGAGCGACCTCACCGGCATCATCGCCGGCCGGCACGACACCTTCGAGCTGGTCACGAGCTTGGACGTCCGCGTGCCGGGCGTCCTGGGCGGCACGCTGGACGACGAGGACGACCTCCAGGAGCAATTCGACCACATCTACGCCATCGACCCGGGCGCCTCGCAGGAATCCGCCCTGCGCCGCGCGCGCCTCGTCTTGCCCCTGTGGCAGAAGGTGGACGCGGCCCGCGCCGCGCTCACGCCGGCCGAGCCGCCCATCAAGCTGAAGGTGGTGGTCAACGGCGCGTCCGTTTCCTGGGGAGCGGCTGACTTCGAGCATCTCATCGATCAGGCGGAGAACGTGCAGAAGGCCGAAGCCGCCGCGCAGCACGAGGTGACGGCCGCCAAGGCGGCCCTGCGCGCCGCGGACCACAAGCTCGATCGGGCCAACAAGCGCTGGTATAAGGCCTGGATGAAGGCCTTCCCGCCCGGCACGCCGGAGGGCGATGCCGCGAAGGCGCAGATCCCCACCGAGCTGAATACGGTGGCCGATCCGGAGGCGCTGGAGATCACGCTGCTCACGCCGCAGGCGAATCACACGATTCTCGTGGCCTTCAACCCAGATGGCGGAGCACACGCGACGACGCGCGAGTTGCTCTACCGCTTGGCCGGCGAGCCGGAGTTCGGCCACACGGCGCCGATCACGGGGACGTCGATGGTGGCAGGGCCCTTCGCGGCGGGCGCGCTGGTCACTTTCCGCACGCGCGTGGCGAACTCGAACCCGGGCACGGTGCCCAGCGCGGAGAAGACGGCCGTGGCGTTGTGAACCGCTTACGGCAGGGCGGACGCGAACTTGGAGTGCGGTGGGGAGCGATAGCGCCACGCCGCCTTTGGATTCAAAGCCGCGCCTTCGTGCCAAGGCGGTGTCGCGCTATCGCTTCCCACCGCACTCCAAGGCCTTCGGCTGACCTTGCGAGCCGCGTTCGGGGAGATGCGACCTAGAAGCGAAGACGCTCGAGCCTACTTGCCGCCGATCATGGTGACGGCGGTGACGAGGTCCACGGCGCGCTGGAGCAGCACGTCGGACACGATGGCCTCGGGCTTTTCCCGGCGGCGGCGCTGCATGTCGAGGAGCATCTCAACCTCGGGGTTCACGCCGGCCACGAGGGCGGCCTCGTTGATGCGGAGGCGGTCGGCCTCGGCGATCACGGCGGCGGGGCCTTTTTCCAAGCCGGCGAGGAGGATGCGGGCGCGCTCGCCGCCGGTGGGGATGCCGTCCACGGCGACGTCGGGCTTGAGTCCGTCGGGGAAAAGTTTGACGCCGGCCGGGGGCATCACCTCGGCGACGGCGACGCGCAGGATGTAGGCGGAGCCGAGGGCGAGGTCGGCGTATTCGACGGCTTGGCCGGCGGTGGGCTGGCCGATGACCATGGCCTGCGCGTGGGCACGCACCCCGGCGGCCACGACTTCGGCGACGCCGGAGGTGTCAGCGTCGGCGACCACGGCGACGAAGCCGGTCCAGGGCGGCTCGGCGGACGAGGTGAAGAGGCGCTCTTCCTTGGTGGCCGGCTTGCGCAGGGTGAAAAGGGGGCGGCCCTTGGCGACGAAGCGGCCGATGCACTCGGCGGCCACGGCGTAATCGGCCGCGGAGGGGGTGGCGCGCAGGTCGAGGATGACGCCGGGGGCCTTGCGCGTGGTGAAATCGCGCAGGGCGGCGTCGAGCTTGGGCAGCATCGCGCGGGTGATCGCGCCGAGTCGGATGTAGCCGATGCCGCCGGTGAGGATCTCGGAGCGGAAGGGGCTTTCCTCGCTGCTGGGCTTGGTGGAGTCGGGTCCCGCGGGCGTGGCGGCGGGCAGGAGGCGCGCGCCGGAGCCGAGGCGGGCGAGCACGCCCTCGAGTTGGGCCCGCTGAAGCGCCAGCTCGTCGAGCGCGACGGGATCGACGTAGTTCTTGCGGAGGAGGGAGATGGCTTCCTTCAGCTCGGCGGCGGAAAGGGCATCGGCGGGCCGGGTGGCGTCCTTGGCGGGCGCTTGGCCCAGCGCGGGCGAGGCGGCGAGGGCCAGGGCAAGGGCGACGAGGGCGGGACGCATGGGCGCGCAGCCTACGAGCCGCGCCCGCGGCGGCAAACGTCGCTTGG
>CALMOL010000034.1 GCA_937871685.1 uncultured Verrucomicrobiota bacterium | reverse complement strand
TCTCAAAGACATCGCCTCGCCGATGGTCGGCACCTTCTACGGCTCCCCCTCGCCCGAGGCCGCTCCCTTCGTGAAGGTCGGCGACGCGGTCACGGCCGAGACCGTGGTCTGCATCATCGAGGCCATGAAGGTGATGAACGAGATCAAGGCCGAGATCGACGGCGTGATCGCCGAGATCGTCGCCGAGAACGGGAAGCCGGTGCAGTTTGGCCAGGCGCTGTTCAAGGTGCGAGCCAAGTAGCCGAGAAGGACCGAGAGGATGGAGGATGGAAGATGGCAGACGCCCTCCGGTGACCTTGTGAGCACCTGACCACGCCTCGCCGCGAAAGCCCGGTCGCGAATCATTCGGCTGCTCCCTGCCATCTTCCATTTTCCATCCTCTCGGCCCTTCTCCCCCAATGTTTGACAAAATCCTGGTCGCCAACCGCGGCGAGATCGCCCTGCGCGTGATTCGCGCGTGCAAGGAGCTCGGCATCCAGACCGTGGCCGTGTATTCCACCGCGGATTCGGACTCGCTGCACGTCCACACCGCCGACGAGGCCATCTGCATCGGACCGCCGCCTTCCACGGAGAGCTATCTCAAAATTGATCGCATCATCTCCGCCGCGGAGATCGCCGACGTGGACGCGATCCATCCCGGCTACGGCTTCCTGTCCGAGAACGCGCACTTCGCGGACGTGTGCGCAAGCTGCAACATCAAGTTCATCGGGCCGCCCACCGCCGCCATCCGCGCGATGGGCGACAAGAACACCGCGCGCGACACCGCCCGCGCCGCCGGCGTGCCCGTGACGCCCGGCTCCGATGGCATCCTTGAAACCGAGGCCGAGGCTCTGAAAGTCGCACGGCAGATCGGCTACCCCGTGATGATCAAGGCTACCGCTGGCGGCGGAGGCCGCGGGATGCGCCCGGCGCACAACGACTCCTCGCTCGTGAGTGGCTTCCACTCCGCGCGCGCGGAGGCCGGCAAGGCCTTTGGCAACCCCGGCGTTTATCTGGAAAAGCTCATCGAGCAGCCGCGCCACATCGAGTTTCAAGTCTTCGGCGACGAGCACGGCAATGTGGTCCACCTCGGCGAGCGCGACTGTTCCATTCAGCGGCGCAACCAGAAGATCATCGAGGAGTGCCCCTCGCCCTTCCTCACCGAGGAGCTGCGCACCGCGATGGGCGACGCCTCCGTGAAGCTCGCGCGCGCCGTCGGCTACCAGGGGGCGGGCACGCTGGAGTTCCTCGTGGACAAGCACGGCCGGTTCTACTTCATGGAGATGAACACGCGCATCCAGGTGGAGCACACCGTCACCGAGGAAGTGTATGGCGTGGACCTCGTGAAGGAGCAGATCTGGGTGGCCAGCGGCCGCACGCTCTCCGCCGGCGTGGCGAATCCCACGCCTCGCCACCACGCCATCCAGTGCCGCATCAACGCCGAGGACCCGGCCAAGAACTTTCAGCCCTCGCCCGGCACGATCGACCTCTACTACGCGCCCGGCGGCCGCGGCGTGCGCGTGGACTCGCACGCGTTCTCCGGCTACACGATCCCGCCGAACTACGACTCGATGATCGCCAAGCTGATCACGCTCGGATCGACCCGCGAGAGCAGCGTGGCTCGCATGAGCCGCGCCTTGGGTGAATACCTCATCGAGGGCGTGAAGACCACGATTCCCTTTCAGCAGGTCATCATGAAGAACGCCGACTTCCGCCGCGGCGAATACGACACCGGCTTCGTCGAGCGCCTGATGCGCGCCGGCGCGCTGGCGGTGTGAGGCGGAGTGGGAACTATTTGCCGCTCGAAGGCAATTGCTGCCGGAGATGCCGGAGGCGCGGCGAGCCAAGCTGCGCCAAGCGCGCGAGCAAACGCCCGAGGTTTGGCAGCCGTGAGTTGATCTCTCCGTGCAAGTGTCTCGGATTTTCACTCAGGCTGAAATCCTCCATCTTCAGGTTGGAAGCCTTTGCCGTCTGGATGATCCATTCTTCCAAGCGTGGTCGAAGCATCACGACGCGGTGCTGGTGTTTCGTGTCTTCGAGCACTCGGATGCCGTGCTCGTCGGAAAGCTCGCGCAGGCTGCGTAAGTAGGAGGGAGAACTTGAGTGCGGGTCCTCATCCACCATTCCGATTGCACCCGTTCGTTTCTGGAGTGCCCGGCAGACTTCGCCGCACCCGCTGTGATGAATGCACTGTCGCTCCGGGATTCCAAAGCTGCGCACGAGCGTGAGATCCGCCTCGCATTCAAGGAAGAGGAGCATGATCGGGGAAGAAGCGATCCAAGTTGAAGAAGGCGCTCATCCCAAGGTCAAGCACTTGGGTGAGGTCTTCGGAGTCAAGGTGTTGAAACTCCGTGCGGAAATCCCGCATCCGCGTGACATGCACGGCAAGAGCGTCTCTTGGAGTTTTTTCGATAATCGACATCAGCACGTAGGGATTGTGCGTGCTGAGGAAAAATTGGTTGGTTTCGTCCAGCGCGATTCGCTCCGCGAGATACTTCGTGTAGAAGGGAAACGTGTTTGCCTCCGGCTCATCGAGCACGAGGATGGCGTTTTGGTTCGTCTCGAGCACGGCCTTGTAGAAGACAATGCGGCGCAAGGTTTCAGAAATTGCCTCGAACGGGTAGCTATAAAGGATGTCGTTGATCTCCTTGGTCATGAGAATTTCTCGTGACTGCGGCCGAATTTCGAGCCGGAATCCCTTTGATTTGAAAAGGGCCGAGATGGACTCGCGGAAGGCGCGGTTAGAATAAAGAACAGCCGCGAGGTTTTCCCCGCCGGGAGGGGCAAGCGATCCATAAGGTTCGGGAGCCCCGTGCTCGTTTCCTTGGTAGTGAAAAAATCGGACGGGATGGTCTGGGATGCCGGTAGTCCCAGCGCTGGTGAAAAGGTCGGGTGCAAGCTGGATTTCCGGGCCTTCGCCGTCGGCCGGCCTCTTCAAACAAGCCAGTAAATTTCCGGACGGGCGCAAGAAGGAAAGACTCCAGCCCCAATGCCCATCGAAGCGAACTTCGATTTTTCGATCAACGTCTTGGTCAAAAAAAAGATCCGCGGCTTCTCGGATCCGAACGAGCGAAAAAAACCGCGGTCGCTGCTCTGGACGCGCAACATGCCATTCTCCCTTCGGCGGCTCCACGCCGGGGCTGAACAACGCCAGCGCCTCCATGAGATTCGACTTCCCCGAGTTTGGCTCGCCGATGAAGACGTTTACACGACGGCAGTCCAGCTCGGCCGACTCAATCGACTTGTAATTGGAAATGGCGAGGCGCTCGAT
>CALMOL010000033.1 GCA_937871685.1 uncultured Verrucomicrobiota bacterium | reverse complement strand
GCTTTCCTTCCGTGCCCACCTCGCGCGCCACGCGGGTGACTTCCGAGGCGAAGGAACGGAGCTGATCGACCATCGTGTTGATGGTGTCCTTGAGCTCCAGGAACTCGCCCTTCACGTCCACGGTGATCTTCTTGGCGAGGTCGCCGTTGGCGACGGCCGTCGTCACCTCGGCGATGTTTCGGATCTGCGCGGTGAGGTTACCGGCCATCGCGTTCACGTTGTCGGTGAGGTCCTTCCAGGTGCCCGAGACGCCGCGCACGTCGGCCTGGCCGCCGAGCTTTCCTTCCGTGCCCACCTCGCGCGCCACGCGGGTGACTTCCGAGGCGAAGGAGGAGAGCTGCTCCACCATCGTGTTCACCGTGGACGCGGTGCGCAGGAACTCGCCCTCCAGCGGGCGGCCCTCGATGTCCATCGCCATGGTCTGCGAAAGATCGCCCTGGGCGACGGCGCCGATCACACGGGCCATCTCGCTGGTGGGCTGGACGAGGTCGGCGATCAACTCGTTGACGAGGCCGATGGACTCGGCCCACGCGCCGGAAACGTCGCCCAGCGAGCCGCGCTGGCGGATGCGGCCCTCGCGACCGACCGCTTGGCGCAGGCGGCCCAGCTCGCGGGCCATGCGCTCGTTGAGCTCGACGACATCGTTGAAGGTGTCGGCCACCTTGCCGGCGACGCCGGTCCAATAGGCGGGCAGGCGCGCGGAGAAGTCACCGCGGCGCAGGGCGTTCAGCGCGGTGACGAGCGCCGCGAGGTCGAGCGGGGTGTCGGCGGACGAGCGGCCGTTCCGGCGGCGCGGCGACGGGGTTTCGGGGGCGGCGGGAGCGGCATCGGCGGGAAGGTTCTTCATGTCTGGGCACGCGAAAGAGCGCCAGAATCGTCCCATGCCGCGGGTCCGTCTGCATCGGGTTTCAGCGTGCAGCCGGCCTCCTGGCCGTGCGTCACCCGGCGAGCAAACGCTCCAACTGGTCCACGCAGATCTGTGACCACGACTCCATCGCGTCGCGTCGGGCGTGGAGTTCAGCCGGCTCGCACCATTCGAGTTGGGTGATCTCGCTTTCGCCGGCCGTCACTGCTGGGTCGGTGAGCTCCAGCACATACACGACTCCGAGATGAACGCGGCCGACCTCGGTGGAGTCGTCGTTCAGAAGTGCCGCGGCGCGCGGCTCGGGACTGCCGGTGAAGACGATCTCCTCACGCAATTCGCGGCGCACTCCGCGCGCGAAGGCGTCCGCGTCGGGCGGGCCGGTGGGGTGGTCGGTGCGGTTCACGTGGCCGCCGATGCCGATGGAGCCCTTTGCGGCGAGGCGCGCCTCGCCGCCCTTCTTGCCGCGCACGTAGTGGAGCACGCGACCGCCGTGCGCGAGGAGCACGTAGGGGATGAGCTGCTTGAAACTGGGATCGTGCTCGGCCGCCGGTCGTGGGAGGAAGAGACCGTGGCGCGGGTCGAGCAGCGCGTGGAGGTAGCGATCCGCCTCGAACGAGAGTCCCTCGAAGGCGCCCAGTTCGTCGAAGAGCGCGCGGGGGACGACGAGGACTTCCTCGGGCTTCGTGGGGATCATCGCCGGAGCTTATTGAGCGATGCACTGCTTGCTCGGCAGAATCGGGGAGGCCGTGACTCTGGCTGTGGCGCGTTTTGGAGTGCGGTGACCTGTCACCGCTTTCGATTCGTTGCCGCGGCTCGATGCCAGAGCGGGACAGGTCACCGCACTCCAAAACGTTGCTGACCTTCCGCAAGCCGGCCTCAATCCACGGTGGCGCGCAGGCGGGTGAAAATCTGGCCGCTTGGTGAGAACGGAAGGGTCACTTGGTAGAGGTCGGTTTCCGCGTCTGCCTCGCTGATGAACGTGCCGCTGCCGGCGGCGGTCCAGGTTTGAAGATCGGCGGAGAGCTCGAGCCAAGCGCTCACGGCACCAAGGTGCTTGCGGCGACGATAGGTGGCCGAGGCTCCTCGGCTGGTCCGTTCAACGATGACCTGCGGCCGGCGCGAGGCTGAGAGCGGATCCGTGTCCTGGACGAACTCGAGCAAGTTGGAGCCGCCGTCGCCGTCCACGTCGCCGGTGGGAGAAGTGTCGGCGCCCGGCGGCCAGGGAATCCCGGATGACCATGTGGCGTAAGTCAGATTCACCGTGAGGCTCGCCGCTTCGCTCGTGACGGAGCCGGCGAAGTTCGTGACGACGACCAAATACGCGCCCGCGGCGGAGAGCGGAACGTTCGTGAGCGTCAGGGTGGGTTCCGTGGCCCCGGGAATGTCCGCGCCGTCCTTCCGCCACTGGTAGGAGAGACGGGGAGTGCCCGCGGCGGAAACGCGGAAGACGACCGTGGTGCCGGTGTTCGCCGCCTGGGAGGTGGGGCCGGAGATCAACTGCGGAGCCTGCGCCGGCGCCAAGGCGATTCCGATCAGCACCGGGTCATGGTCGGAGGCGCGGTAAGGCGTGCCCACGTTGAGAGCGGCCTGCGCGGCCGTCTTGTTCTCGAGGTTGTAGTCGAGGTAGATGGGCTCGTCGGAGTTGTTGTGCCAAGCCTGCGCGCCGGTGACTTGGCTATCAAGGCTGGGCGTGGCAAGGGCGTGGTCGAGGTGGCCGAATTGCCCACCGAACGCATAAGAATAGCCACCCGCGCCCTCGAAGCGGCGCGTCAGGTCAACGTAGCCGCCGTTGAGCAGCGCGGTGATCGGGTCCTCCATCGCGTAGGCGTTCAGGTCGCCGATGATCAGGAAGTCGGGGTCGCCGCTGGCGGTCGGATCGGTGGCGAGCCACGCGAGGAGGACTTGTGACTGCTGGGTGCGGGTGGCGTTGTAATAGCCCTGGCCGTCTCCCTGGTCGGCATCCGCGCCGGTGCCGCCGGCGGCCTTCGATTTGAAGTGATTGACGACGACGGTGAGCTTTTCGCCGGTGCTGAGCTGCCGAAAGGTTTGCGCGATGGGCGGGCGATAAAGTCCGAAGGCGCCTGCGCTCGTCGTGGCGGCCGCTCCCACGGGCTGCACCGTGCCGACGCGGTAGATCAGCGCGCAGCGGATCGCATCGCTGCCGACGGAGGAAGCGGGCACGATGGCCGCGTAGGTGACGTCGCGGGGCGTCAGCGCGTTTAGCCCCTCCACAAGATCCTGTAGCGCGCTGGTGGCGCCGTAGCCGTCATTCTCTACTTCGGTGAGGCCATAGATGTCAGCCGAGAGCGCGGCGAGGCTCGCGAGCAACTTGGCGCGCTGGCGGGCGAGTTCGGTCGCGGAGTCCGCGCCGCGCGGCGTCGGGAAGCCTCCGCCCGCGCCATTGCCGTTGAAGTAGTTGAGCAAATTGGCGGAAACCACGCGCAGGGAGCCGCCGACGGCGGGGGGTTCCGACCGTGGGTTGGCGTCCACGAAATTCACCGGCGAATCTGGCTCGATGCGGTAGCCGCCCGCGAAGAAGGTGACGACACCCGTCAATCCCGTGACCGTGGCTCCCGTGCGGAGCGTGGGCGCGATGCCGCCGAGATACGGGGTGGGATCCGGGTAGGAACGGTTGCTGCCATCATCGAGGAAGATGCGGTTGCGATCGTTCGCTGCCTGGAGGGCAATGGCCGCCGTGCCCGGCGGGACGACGCTGGTGGGCTGAAGGAGTCGGCCGCCGGCCGAGAGCTCGATCTCGCCGTATTGCCCCAGGCCGAAGTTGTTCGTCACGGTGAGCGTCTGCGGGAAAGTGACGCGCATGCCTTCGAGGCGCTCGAGCGCCGTGGCGCTCGCCAGGGGCAGGGTGACTGGGACCACCGCGGGGAGCGGGGAGCGGCCCAGGACGGCCACGCTGGTGACCGGGCTGATTTCGGTGAGGCCGCCGAACTCGGCGACCGTGCCGACCACGCGAACGCGCTGCCCGGCCTCGACCAAGGGGGCGGTCCCGCCGTCGAACACGAAGATGCCCTCGGAAGTGGCAGGATCCTGGTCGGCGTTGGCATCCTCCTCCTGCACGAAGAAGCCGCGCAGGCCAGGATCGGCGGCGGCGCCTTGGAACGAGGCAGTGACCACGCCCTCGATGGTGACGTTCGCGCCGGCGAGCGGACTGGATGCGCCGGCGCCCTGCACGTCGTGGATGCGCGACAACGGAGGCGGCGGCCCGGCGGTGCCAAAGCTCCAGGAGTAATCGGCCGCGAGCGGCGCGCCGTTGGAAGCATCCGCGATCAGCGCGGCCCGGAGCGTGACGCTCACCGTCTCATTGAACGCGAAGGCCGCGTCGGGCGTGAGCGTGTAGGCGACGGGCCCACCCGACACGGTGCACGAGTGGGCACCCGACGCCGTGCCCACGACCTGAAACCACCGGCCGGTGACCGTCGCGGCGCGATTGAAGGTGACCGTGAGAGCGGTGCCCGGGTCCCGGTTCACGCCTCCGTCCGCGGGGGAGACGGCGAGCACGTGAAGCGGAACTGCGTCGGTCTCACCGTCGCGGAGGACAAAATCGTCAATCGCGAGGCCATCGTCCGCGCCGGGATCGTTCACGTCGGTCCAGCGCATGACGAGCGTCTGTCCGGGAGCCCAGGCCAAGCCCGTGAGCTGGGCGGAAAGCGCGGTTTGATTAGCCGTGGCCGTTCCGTCGAGCGGCCCCGCCGCGCCGGTGGCCACGGGCGCGGCGAAGTGCAGGGACGGTTCCTCGACGAAGGTGCCGTTGGCGATATCGGAAGCGCCGACGGCGTAGGAGAATCGCAGAATGTTCGGCGTGCCGGACCCGCCGTTGCGCCACTGCTGCCCAACGTAGGAAACCGTCAGCGCCTGGATTGGGGTCGAGCCAGAGTTGACGAACACGGCGCCAAAACGGGACGCGACCGCGTTGCTGGCAAGGGAGCCCAGCGAGCGGTTGGCGGAACCGGTCGGGCCGTAGGAATAGGTGCCGCCGCCGCTCGCGACGCCGTTGTCCACGAAGAAGCGCACGCTCGAGCCCGTGCTTCCCGGGAGAAGGCCGAAGCTCCAGCCGTTAAGGCCCGTGGCATTGATCGGCGAGGCGGCAAGCGCGACGGGCCCGACGCCAGAAACCGCGAAGGTCCCAGCGGCCGGGAGCCCATCGAAGTTTTGCGCATAAACGCGGCCAGAGTAGGGAATCTGGGCGGAAGCCGCCGCGGCGCCAAGCAGCAGCAACCCTAGACGAACAAAAATACCGGGACGCATGGGCCAAGGGACGAAGGCCGCTCTATGCCATGCGCAGCACGGGGCGGAAAATTTTTTCTTGGAACAACTTTTCCGCCGCGAGGTCGCATCGAATCGCACGCCCTTGTGCCACGGGCGGCTCCCCCCTCTTCGCCGACTCAATCTCCGTAGCCGTGGGGATGGCGAACATGCCATTTCCATGCGCTCTCGACGATGGCGTCGATCTTCTGGAAGCGCGGCGTCCAGCCCAGCTCGCGGCGGATTTTGTCCGAGCCGGCCACGAGGAAGGGCGGATCGCCGGGGCGGCGTGGCTTGACCACGGCGGGAATTTCCCGGCCGGTCACGCGGCGGCAGGACTCGATGACCTCGAAGACGGAGTTGCCGCCGCCGGTGCCGAGGTTGTAGAACGCGCTCTCGTCGCGCCCGAGCGCGAGAAGGTGCGCGGCGGCCAAGTCCAGGATGTGGATGTAGTCGCGCACGCAGGAGCCGTCCGGCGTCGGGTAGTCGCCGCCGAAGACCTCGACGTGCTCCTTCTGCCCCAGCGCGACCTTGAGCACATTGGGGATGAGGTGCGTCTCGATGCGATGATCCTCGCCAAAGCGCTCGCCGGCACCGGCGGCGTTGAAGTAGCGGAGCGACACGAAGCGCAGGCCGTGGATCTCATCATACCAGCGCAGGATCTTCTCGAACATGAGCTTCGATTCGCCGTAGGGGTTGATCGGCCGCTGCGGAAGGGCCTCGGTGATCGGCACCGTGTCCGGCACGCCGAAGGTGGCGCAGGTAGAGGAGAAGACGAAGCGGCGCACGCCGGCGGCCACGCAGGCGTCGAGCAGGTTGAGGCCGCCGACCACGTTGTTCTGGAAATACTTCGACGGATTCGTCATCGACTCGCCGACGAGCGCGTTGGCCGCGAAGTGCATCACGGCGTCGGGGCGAGCGGCTTCCAGCGCGGCGTGGATCTGACCGCGGTCTCGCAGGTCGCCCTCGACGAGGTGGGCATCCGGGTGGACCGCCGCGCGGTGGCCCTCGGTCAAATTGTCGAAGACGGTGACGCGATCGCCGCGCAGGAGGAGCTGCTCGACGCAGTTCGACCCGATGTAGCCGGCACCGCCGGTGACGAGGATATGCATGGGAAAACGTTACAGGCACCCCGGCTAGGCGTCACCACTACCTCCCCATGCGCAGATGCCCCGACCCTCCATCGCGGCGCGAACGAAGTCCCAGAATGCCTGGGCCCGCGGCCCCCACGGCTCTTCGCCGGCGGCGGCGAGGGCATCGCGCGTGTTCTTGCCGGCGCGGTAGAGGAGATGGAAGGCGCGCTGGAGCTCGCGGCGCTCCTCCGGCCCGGCCCCGGCGCGGCGCAGGCCCACGGCGTTGAGGCCGAAGACCTCGTTGACCTTCGCGCCGATGCAAAAGGGCGGGATGTCCTTGCCGTAGCCGCTGATTCCCTGGGTCATCACGCCGTCCCCCACGCGGACGTGCTGGTGGAAGACGCAGCCGCCCCCAAACACCGCGCGGTCGCCCACGCGGACGTGGCCGCCGAAGAGCGTGTTGTTGGCGACGATATTGTGTGAGCCCATTACCACGTCGTGCGCGAGATGGGCGCCGGCCATGAGATAGTTGTGGTCGCCAACGGCAGTGTCTTGGCCGGCGCGCGTGGCACGGTGGATGGTGACGTGTTCGCGCAGGACGTTGTCCTCGCCGAGGCGCACGCCGGAGTCGGTGGCGGGGTCAAACCCCAGATCCTGCGGGTCGCCACCCAGCACGGCCCCGGAGCCAACGCGGCAACGCGCGCCGAGCACGACGCGCCCGAGCAACACCGCGCCAGGCCCAAGGACGCACTCGGGGCCAATTTCCGCCGGCCCCTCAATAACGACGTGTGGTCCGACCCGAACATCCGGGGCAAGGCGCGCTTCGGGAAAGATGACGGCGGAGGGGTGGATCATGGGGAGAGCCGGAAGGATGGAAGATGGAGAATGGCAAGAAGCAGCAGATCGCATCGAGGGCGGCCGGGCTGACGTCGTGGCCAGCGCTTGACCATGTAGCCCGCGCCCTGCCATCTTCCATCCTCCATCTTCTCGGCTTCCCTCCCTCACAGCACCCCTGCCTCCCGGAAGGAGAAGTAGCCGGGCTGACCGCCTCGCGGCACGCCGATGATGACATGGTCGAGCATCGGGATTTGAAGGATTCGGGAGGCCTCGGCAAGGCGGCGCGTGAGGCGATGATCCGCCTCGGAGGGTGACACGTCGCCGGAGGGATGATTGTGGACGAGAATGAAAGCCGCCGCGGCGTGCTGGACGGCGGCCCGGAAGATCTCGCGCGGATGCGCGATGCTCTCGTTGAGGCTGCCGAGCGAAATTTCCTCTACTCGCAGCAGGCGGTGGCGGGTGTCGAGGAGCACGGCGCGCAGCGACTCGCGGTCGAGGAGGCGCATTTCCGCGCCAAGCAGTTCCTCCACGAGCCGCGGCTCGTTGAGTGGCTGGCGCGCAATCCGTTGGCGCGCCAAGCGGACGGCGAGGCCGAAGGCCGCGCCGAGCTGGAGCGCCTTGGCGGGACCGACTCCTTTCACGGCGGCGAGCTGCGGGACGGTCGCGCGGGCGATGCCATCACATCCCCCAAACCGGGCGAGCAACTCGCGGGCGACATCAACCGCGTTCGCCCCCTGGCGGCCCGTGCGCAGGAGGATGGCGATGAGCTCCGCGTCGCCGAGCGCCTCTGCCCCGCCGCGAAGGAGACGCTCGCGGGGACGCTCGTCTTCGGGAAGTTCGCGGATGCGTCGGGTCGGGGCGGCGTCGCCAGCGTCGTGATCGGACATGGGCGCATCGAAGCGAGTGTCGGGCATGAATGACAAGAGAAATTCGCTTCGCTTCCCGCGGTGTCTGTCCACGCGAGCGGGACCGCTTGCGGCGCGCGGGGGCGCATGGAATGAATGAAAGGCGGCCATCGTCCGTCTTCCTGCGTCCCCTTCATGCCCGCGCGCCGATTCGCCTGAACGCTTTCCCGGTCCGGGATGTCCCGGACTTCGCGCGCTCCTCGGCGCTCCGCCGATTCCCTTCGTCCCCTCGTCGTCTCATCATGCCATCCGAACCCCAGGACACCCCGTCGCGTCCCACGCCGCCGCCGATCGACCTCTCGGACTTGTCCGGGCTGAAGTTCGGTCCCGCGTGGCTCACGGAGGCGCCGCCCGATCTCTCGAAATTCGAGGGCCGCGGCGGCGCTGATGACCGTGGCCGGCGCGGCGATCGGTTCGGCGGCCCGCCGCGGCGCGACGGTGGTGGCTTCGGCGGGCCGCGCCCGCCTCGCGCCGAGAACCGCCCCGGCGGACCGCGTCGCGATGGGCCGCCTCCCGCCGGC